>ONSF01000046.1 GCA_900320425.1 uncultured Eubacteriales bacterium
AAAAAAATATCATAAGAAGCCTATGATGGTAGCATGTGATGTATATAGACCAGCTGCAATTGATCAGTTAAAACAAATTGGTAAAGAGCTTGATATATTTGTGTTTGAAAAAGGACTTAATAATCCAGTTGAAACAAGTCGTGAAGCAATAGAATATGCGAAAGAATATGGATATGATTATGTGCTTATAGATACCGCTGGACGTCTTCATATTGATGAACCTTTGATGGAAGAACTTCAAAATATCAAGAATGTAGTTAATCCAGAGGAAACTATTTTAGTAATTGATTCCATGATGGGACAAGATGCAATTAATGTTATAACCGGATTTAATGATTCTATTGATTTAACCGGAGTAATACTTACTAAACTTGATGGAGATACACGTGGTGGAGTTGCTTTATCAGTTAGACATTTAACAAATGTTCCAATTAAATTTATGGGAACAAGTGAAAAGATGGATGGACTTGAAACTTTTGATCCTAAGAGAATGTCAGGTAGAATTCTTGGGATGGGAGATATTGTATCACTTGTTGAAAAAGCAACGGAAGCAATTGATTTAGAAGATGCTGAAAATTCTATTAAAAAACTTCAAAAAGGAAAGTATGATTTAAATGACTTTTTAAAACAAATGAAACAAATTCAAAATATGGGACCTCTTGAAAACTTATTAAAACTAATTCCTGGGGCAAGAAAAATGGGACTTAATAATGTTCAAATAGATCCTAAAGGTATTAAAAAAATCGAAGCAATTATTTTATCGATGACTAATTCAGAAAGAAAAAATCCGAGTATTATAAAATCATCAAGAAAAACAAGAATTGCTAAAGGATCTGGGGTAAGTGTTATGGAAGTAAATAAACTTCTAGAACAATTTGAAAACTATAAAAAAATGGTAAAAGGAGTAATGAATGGCAATATGAAATTACCATTTTAATAATAGTGTATAATAATATTTAAGTATAAAAAAATATTTCTAAAATGATTGAAATATTTTTTTTTTTATGATATCTTTATAATAGAAAGTGTGATAAAAATATGAATAATAAGAAAAAAATAGTTTTAGGGAGTATAGTAGGGGTAATAATCGGAAGTTTAATAAGTGTTGCTTATGCAGTCTTTATATTAGGAAATAATAGTTTAAATAGTCAGCTTGTAGCAGGAGACATATACATGAGGTATAAAGAAAATAAAAGTTTAACTATAAGTGATATGATACCCAGCGATACTTATAATGAAAATGATTGTTTTGAGTTTGAAATAATAGGAAAAAATACTTCAACTAATAAAAATCTTGTTTATAATATAGTAGTAGAACATGGAGATGATCATGAAACAAGAGATGAGAGAATATTAGATAAATTTTTAAAATTTACATTATTTGAAGAAAAAAATGGTGAATATGTAAAATTAGTTGATGCAATAAGTTATGATGATATATCAGATGGTCAAGTAATTTGGCAAGAAGTAATAAAAAATAATACAACAAATGAAGTTAATCATAGATATAAATTATATGCTTGGGTATCAGGAGTATTAGTTGGAAATACAAGTGATGCCGATTATGATTCAAATACATGGAGTAGTATATTTGCAAGTATAAAAGTGAATGTAAATAGTAGTTATACTAATAATATAATGAGAATTAGTAATGTTAATATAATGAAAAAAACAAATGCAGAAGGAAGTTATGTTATTAATAATTCAATGGAAACAACATTTACAAGTACTTTAAATACACCATCAAGTGAAGTAATTTATGAAGTAACTATAGAAAATAATGATACAAATGTAAAAAAAATAGAACGAATAAATGTATTAAATAATAGTAATAATGATATTACTTATGAAATATTAAATTTAGATAATAATATAGTTTTTGCAAAAACAAATAAAACATTTTTAGTAAAAGTAAAATATAATATAGAAACTTTACCAAATAACGTAGAAGATGAATTAAATTTAATATATATATATTCAGATTTTCCTAATTCAATAAATAATCCTTATAAAATTCAATATATAGAAGATTTAGTAGATTTATCTAAAAGTGTAAATGAAGGAATTACATATGAAAATAAATATATAAAATTAGAAAGAGATTTAGATTTTAATGATAATAATAGTTACCAAGATTATACAAGACTTGATTATGGTGACTATAATGAAAATGAAACAGAGAGTAATATAAAAACAGAATTAACAACAGGAATTGGATGGAAAAGTATAGGAAATGATACTAATCACTTTATGGGAAATTTTGATGGAAGTGAAAAGACAATAGCAAATTTATATATTAATAATGCTGCAACAATGGGATTCTTTGGATATATAGAGAATTCTATAATTAGTAATTTATCAACAAGTGGAAGTGTAAATGTTGATTCAAGTACACCTTCTGCTGGTATAATTGTAAAAGCAATTAATAGTACAATTAATAATTGTCACAATAGTACAAATGTGACTGTTAATTATGCAGGAAATTCTTCTGCTGGTATTATAGGTAATGTACTAGATGGAACTGTAACAATTAATAATAGTTGTAATAGTGGAACTATAACAGGTGGAAATAATTTAGGAGGATTAGTTGCATATGTTAATACAAATGCAACATTAAATATCAATGATAGTCATAATGAAGGAAATTTAATTCAAAATAAGGGCCAAAATGCTGGGGGACTTGTTGCACGATCTGTTGATACGTCATCTACGATAAATATAAGCAATTCATACAACACTGGAGAAGTAAAAATGGATTTTACAACAATTTCTAATGATAAAAATTTAGGTGGATTTGTAGGTCAAGCTAATGGTAAAATAAATATAAAAGATAGTTATAATAATGGTAAAGTTACTTTTCCGAATATATCTGGAAATTCTAAAGTTGGTGGTATAATTGGAATAACTGGTGGAAGCAGTAATGTTATTATTGAAGATTCATTCAATTTAGGAGAAATTAGTGGAGGATGGCGAGTAGGCGGAATATTAGGTGCAACTTATTCTAGAACTATTGTTAATAGATGCTATAATAATGGCCTTGTTACTAGCAACCTCTCTGATGCTGCGACAGCCGGAATTAATGGTATGGTATCAAGTAATGCTAACGATTATATTTTGAATAGTTATAATTTTAATGATATTAATGGTAACGGTATAATTGGTGGAATGTATAAAGGTTCGGTAAATGTAATTAATTCATATAACAAAGGTAACGTTACGGGTAATGGTATAATATCTTTAAATGCGTCAAGATATAATGCAAACATTAACAATGTTTATAATATAGGTACATTAACAGAAAGTACTAAATTTGGAATTGCAGAAATCAATTCTTATTCATCAAGTGGTTATACAACTACTATTAAAAATGCATATTATTTAAATAATGTAACAAATGGTACCAATAATAATAATACATATCCAACAACCAAGATGACGCAAAATGAGATGTATTCACAAAATTTTGTTGATACTTTAAATAATAATTTATCTAGTATTAATTTAGCAAGTATATCAGAAGATATAAAAGATTATGAGTTATCAACTTGGAAACTTGGAAGTGGTGGTTATCCTGTATTTGATTGGCAAGATTAAATTCTTTATTTAGAGAATGTAAATGCAATACATTCTCTTTTATATTTCTTACTTTTGTGATATTATATACACATGGAGGAATCTATATGAATCTTGAAATTAAAAATATATATGTAGAAACTGATAGTAAAGAAATATTAAAAGATTTTAGTTTATCTATTCATGAAGGAGAAATTCATGCTATCATGGGACCTAATGGAGTTGGTAAATCTACATTATCAAAAGTTTTGATGGGATATCCTGATTATATAATTAAAAGTGGAGATATTCTAGTTGATAATAATTCTATTAAATCTTTAGAAATAAATGAAAGAAGTAAATTAGGAATATTTCTTGTGTATCAAAATCCAATAAGTATAGATGGGGTTACAACAAGTGAAGTTATAAAAGCAAGTTTAGATAGTATGGGAAAAAGAAAAGGATTATATGAATATGTTTTAGAACTTGAAAAAAATACTGATACTTTAAATTTTGATAAAAGTATGTTACATCGAGGTTTTAATGTAGGATTTTCAGGTGGAGAAAGAAAGAAAAATGAAATATTACAAATATTAATGTTAAAACCTAAATTTATAATATTAGATGAACTTGATTCAGGACTTGATGTTGATAGTTTAAAAATTGTCTGTGAAGCATTAAACAATTATTTAGAAGAAAATAAAGATACTAGTGTTTTAATTATTACTCATTATACAAGAATTCTTGATTATATTAAACCAGGATTTGTTCATATGATGAAAGATGGAAAAATTTCATTAAGTGGAGATTTTGAACTATCTAAAAAAATAGAAAAACATGGTTATAATCAGTCATTTATCGTAGAAGGAAATTAGTATCATGAATAAAATAAAAGTAGAGAAAGATAATTTTTCTTTAGAGTTAGAAAATACTGATTATATAATCGAAATAGAGAAGGAATGTAAAATAAAGATAATAGAAAATAAAGATATTACTTCAAATATTTCTTTTCTAATAAAAAATTCTAAAGTAGATATTTCTTTAGAAATAAGAGAAAATAGTAATATAGTAATAAATTCTTTAGGATTTGATTCTAGTGTTAACTTTGATATTTTTGCTGATAGAAATTCTAATTTAAAGATTGTTGATAGTATTATAACTAAGATTGATTCTATAAATAATATTACAATTAATCAAAAGGGAGATTATTCTAGTGTTCTAGTATACTCAAATGGAATTAATTTAGGAAGTAATAAATTATATTTTAAAATGGATGGAATAATAGAAAAAACAAGATTTGGAGTTTATCTAGATGAGAATAGTAAAATTATTAATTGTATGGATGGAGATAGTAAAATTATTCCTAATTTAATTATTGATACAAAAGAAGTAGTTGCTAATCATTCAGCTTATCTTGGAACATTTCAAGATAGTGATTTATATTATTTAATGTCAAGAGGAATAAATTTAAATGATGCTAAAAATTTATTAATAAAATCTTATTTACTTTCAAATATGACTTTAAATCTAGAAGAATTTATTAAAGAAATATCTTTATATAGAAATGGGGGGATAGAATGAATAGAGAAGACTTTTCTATGATAAAAAATGATCTTATTTATTTTGATAATGGTGCCACAACGTTTAAACCTAAAAGAGTAGTAAATAAAATTGTTGATTATTATAGTGAATTTACGGCTAATGCTCATAGGGGAGATTATGATATTAGTCATAAGGTTGATACAGAGTATGAAAGTACAAGAGAAGTTGTAAAAAAATTTATCAATGCGGAAAGTAAAGATGAAATTGTTTTTACAAGTGGAACTACTGAAAGCTTAAATATGATTGTATTTAAATTTATGACAAATTATTTATCTAAAGGTGATGAAGTATTAATTACTAAAACGGAACATGCAAGTAATGTACTTCCTTGGTTTGAATTAGAGAAAAAAATGGGAATTGTTGTTAAGTTTATTCCTTTAAATAAAGATAAAAAAGTTGAACTTGAGGCTATAAAGTCTATGGTTAATAAAAAAACTAAAGTAGTATCTCTTGCCTATGTTACTAATGTAATTGGAGATATTAGACCAATTCCTCTAATATCTAAATACTTACATGATAATAATATTTTACTTGTTGTTGATGGAGCTCAAAGTGTTCCTCATATGAAAACGGATGTAATTCGTGATAATATTGATTTTTTAGCTTTTTCAGCTCATAAAATGCTTGGACCAACAGGAGTTGGAGTATTATATGGAAAAAAGAAATATTTGGATTTAATGGAACCATTTAAATATGGTGGAGGAATGAATTCTACTTTTGAAAGTAATAAAGAAGTAGAATATAAAGATGTTCCTTTAAGATTTGAAGCAGGAACTCAGAATATTGCTGGAGTATTAGGACTTAAGGAAGCTATTCTTTATCTTGAAGATATAGGAATGGATAATATTATGATGCATGAACAAAATTTACGAAAATATTTTTTAGAGAAAGCTAAAGATATTTCAAATATCACGATTTATAATGAAAATAGTGAAGCTGGTATCATTACTTTTAATATCAATAAAATATTTTCAGAAGATGCATCTAAATACTTAAATCATTATCATATATGTATTCGAGCAGGAAATCATTGTAGTAAGATGGTAAAAGAAGAAATTGAAGTAAAAAATACTTGTCGAATTAGTTTCTATCTTTATAATACGAAAGAAGAAATTGACAAGTTAATAGAAGTTTTAAAAAATAGTAAAAATATTTATGATATTATTTTATAGAAAGATTAATCTTCTTTCTTTTTTTCTAGTTCAGAAAATTTTTGATAATATAATAGTAATAAAGATTCTAATTCTTTTAAATATTCAGAGTCTTTTTTACTTGTAAAAAATCTTTTTTTATATCGTATTTTATTCTTTTCTTTTTTTATTTCTCTTTCAAGAGGAGAAATAATATATTTAATATATAAATCTTTTGTATCCATATATTTGCCTTTCTAATCTTATTTTATGCAAATTTCGTATAAAAGTCAATATACGACAAACGCATACTATACAATTTTCTTGGTGGTAAATATGGATAGGTTGAGAGACCTAAGGGAGGATAAGGACTTAAAACAAGTTGACCTTGCAGATAAACTAGGATGTTCTCAAGCAACTTACTCAAGATATGAAACTGGTGCTTTAGGTGTTCCAAGTGATATTTTAATGAAATTATCAAAGTTTTATCATGTAAGTGTTGATTATATTTTAGGCTTAACCGATGAAAAGAGGCTATATTCTAGAAAAAGAAAGCGATAAAAAATCTTTCTTTTTTTTATTATCTATTTTATAATTTATATGAAAGGTGTGTAGTTATGAATTTAAATGAATATTTAGAACTTTGTCCTCTTGATTCAAGATATAAAGATATTAAGGAAATTTTAGCTCCTTATTTTTCAGAATATGCTTATATGAAATATAGAGTATTTGTAGAAATTAAATGGCTTTTGTATTTAATTGATAATAAGATTATTGAAAATTTAGTTGATAAGACTAAACTTGAAAGTATTATAATTAATTTTAATGAGGAATCTTTCTTTAAGATAAAAGAAGAAGAAAAGATAACTAATCATGATGTAAAAGCCGTAGAATATTTTATTGATAAAGAATTAAAACAAATGGGATTTGATTTTTTAATATCATTTGTTCATTTTGGATTAACATCAGAAGATGTTAATAATACGGCTTATGCTTTAATGATAAAAAATTATTTAGAAGAAGTTTATAATCAAAAATTAAAAGAGTTTTTAAACTATTTAAAAAAACTAAGTCATGAAAATAAAAATGTTGCATTTCTTGCTCATACTCATGGACAACCTGCAACTCCAACTACGATT
Source organism: uncultured Eubacteriales bacterium (assembly GCA_900320425.1). Taxonomy (GTDB): domain Bacteria; phylum Bacillota_I; class Bacilli_A; order RF39; family UBA660; genus RUG591. The sequence goes on from ONSF01000046.1 coordinate 7,424, forward strand.
GGGAAAGAATTTAAAGTATATATTTATAGAATAGAAGAAGAATTAAAAAAATTAAAAATGATTAAAATTAAAGCTAAGTTTAATGGTGCAACAGGAAACTATAGTGCTTTATCGGTTGTTTATAAATTTGATATTGTATCTTTTTGTAAGAGGTTTATTGAAAGTTTGAATTTATCTTTTAATCCTTTAACTACTCAAATAGAAAGTCATGATTATATAGTTAGTATTTTAGATATAACAAGACATATTAATAATATTATTTTGGATTTAGATCTTGATATGTGGCTTTATATTAGTTATGGATATTTTAAATTAAAGGTTGTAAGTAGTGAGGTTGGTAGTAGTACAATGCCACATAAAGTAAATCCAATTAATTTTGAAAATAGTGAATCTAATTTAGAAACTTCGAATGGACTTTTAGTAAGCTTATCCAATAAACTACCAAGATCTAGAATGCAAAGAGATTTATCTGATTCTTCAACTTTAAGAAATTTAGGTATTTCTTTTGGATATTCTTTGCAAGGAATAAAGGAAACTTTAAAAGGACTAGAAAGAGTCAGTGTTAATAAAGAAAAAATTAATGAAGAGTTAGATGGTGAATGGGAAGTTTTGGCTGAAGCAATTCAAACTATGTTAAGAAAATATGGAATCATGGATGCCTATTCAAAGTTGAAAGATTTAACACGAGGAAAAATTGTTACTAAAGAAATTTTAGATGAATTTATAAGGGGATTAGATATAAGTTTGGAAGATAAAGAAATATTACTAAATCTTACTCCTAAAAAATATATTGGACTTGCTAATAAATTATAATTATTAAGAATTTATTGATAGGAAAAAAACTTGAATATAGGTAAAAAAAATGATAATATTAAATAGGTGATAATATGAATAAGGATTATAATAACAAAGAAATTGATGTGAATGCAAATCAACCAAATAATGTAAATAATAATTTATATAGTAGTTGGTCAAATAATGCATCTAATCTAAATAACATGAATTCAAAAAATTCTGGAAGTAATAATCCTAATAACATGAATTCGGTAAATCCAAGAAGTAATAATTATAGTTTTTATCCAAAAGATACATCATCAAATGAAGAAAAACCATATTTAATATTAAATGATGAACAACTAAAAGTTAAAAGAAGAAAAAATAAAGCTTTAAGTTATTTTATTTATGTATTTTTTATTGGAGTAGGACTTTTAGTTTTTTATATGTATAGACTTGATAAGTATGAATTTTATTTAAAAAATACTGAAATTTTATTAGCAAATAATAGTGAATATCAAGTAGAGTTAATTCCTAAAAATGCTATTTATTTTGATTATTTAAATTATAAATATGAAATAGAAGATGAAAATATTGCAACAGTTGATAAATATGGTCAAGTAGTTGCCAAAAGAGAGGGTGAAACTAAATTAAAAATAAAATATAAAAATGGATTTAGTTATAAGACTATTAATATAAAAAGTCAAAATATAGATGTTTATGAAGTTGGTTTAAAAGAGAAAAATAAAAATGAACAAAATATATCAATAACAGAAGATGAGAGTACTAAGATAGAAGCTAAAGCTAATGGAAGTAATGATTTAAACATTAATGTAAAATATCGAAGTAGTAATGAAGAAGTAGCTTTAGTTGATGAGTATGGAAACATAACTCCAGTTGGACCTGGAGAAGCTGTAATTGTTGGTGAATCTCCAAATGGAACAATCGGTGAAAAAGAAATTGTTGTTGAAAAAAGTAAAATAGAAGTAGAAAAAATTGAATTAAGAGAAAATAAAATAACATTAAAAAGAGGAACAAGTAGTAAAATTATTCCTATTATAATACCAGAAAATGCTGAAACTGGTAATATAAAATATGAAAGTAATAATGATAATGTTAGTGTAGACAGTACAGGAAACATAGTAGGAAATAAAGTTGGAAATAGTATGATTACTATTACAACAGAAAATGGTACTAAAGCATATTGTAATATTGAAGTAAAAGAAGATAGTATTCCTATTACATCGATTGATATAAATCCAAATGGAAAAGAAATAAAAAAAGGAGAAAAATTTCAAATAGAAGTTACTATAAATCCAAGTAATGCAACTGAAAGAGATTTTATTATTGAAAGTAGTAATGAAAATATATTAAAAGTTACTAATGGATTAGTTTACGGGGTTGGAGTTGGAAGAGCATCTATTACAGTTAGAACTAAAGATAATCGAATTAAGGAATCAATTTGGGTAAATGTAAAAGATAATAATATAGCAGTTTTAAAATTAGAAATAAAAGATAATAAAGTTAATATAAAAAAAGGAAGTAGTTATAGTATTCCTGTTGTAATAGAGCCAAGTAATGCAACAAATAAAAAATTAACTTATAAAAGTAATAATGGAAATGTTAGCGTTGATGCAACAGGTGTTGTTAAGGGAATTACAACAGGTAAAAGTATTGTAACGATAACTTCATCAAATGGATTAAGTGCTAATGTTGAATTTAATGTTCAAGAAGAAAAAATTGAAATTTCAAAGCTTACTTTAAATAAAACTCAAGTTGAAATGAATGTATCAGATAATTATCAATTACAAACTAATATTGAACCAAGTAATGCAAATGTTAGAAATTTAACTTGGAAAAGTAGTAATGAAAAAGTTGCAACTGTCTCAAATGGAAAAATAGTTGCTAAAGGAGGAGGTACTGCAGATATTACAGTTATATCTGCAAATGGCAAAAGTGCTAGTTGTAAAGTAAAAGTTAATGTATTAGTAAATTCTTTATCTATAACAGGATCTTCTAGTGTAAAAATAAAAAATAGTACTAATTATAGTGTTTCTCTTGTACCTAGTAATGCAACTAATAAGACAGTAACATGGACTAGTTCTAATACTAGTGTTGCAACTGTAAATAATAAAGGAGTAGTAACAGGAGTAAATTTAGGAACTTCAATTATTATTGCCAAAAGTAGCAATGGAAAAGAAGCTAGAAAAACTATTACTGTCGAATCTAATGAAATTGTGGTGCAAAGCATACAAGTACAACCTAAAAGTGTTAAAGTTAAAGAAGGAAAAAGTGTTAGTTTAGTAGCATCTATTAATCCAGCTAATGCAACTAATAAAAGTGTAAATTGGTCAAGTAGTAATAAAAGTATTGCAACCGTTGATAGTAAAGGTGTTGTAAAAGGACTTAAAGCTGGAAAAGTTACAATAACAGCAAAGAGTGTAAATGGTAAAAGTGCTAGTGGTGAAGTAATTGTTGAAAAGTCAGAAATAGCAGTTTCTAGTGTAGCTTTAAATATAACTAATACTAAGTTAATGGTAGGAACTACGATTAAGTTAAATGCTCTAATTACTCCAACGAATGCAACTAATAAAAGTGTAAATTGGTCAAGTAGTAATAAAGGTATTGCTACAGTAGATGGTAATGGTTATGTAAGTTGTATAAAAGAGGGAACTGCAGTAATAACTGCTAAAACTAGTAATGGAAAAAGTGCTAGTTGTGTTATTTTAGTAATTGCTAAAGATGTGCCGGTTAATTTTGTATCGTTAAATAATCCAAATCCATCTATTATGGTTGGAGATGATTTCCAGTTAAGAGCAACGATAAGTCCTGAGAATGCAACAAATAAAGGAATTATGTGGACTAGTTCTAATCCTAATGTTGCAACAGTTAATAATGGAGTTGTTAGAGGAATTAATGTTGGAGAAACAACGATAACAGCAACAGCAAGTAACGGAATTAGTGCTAGTGCTGTTGTGATTGTTAATTATCGAGTCATTCCAGTTCAATCTGTAACTTTGAATAGAAGTAATTATGTTATTAGTGTAAATGAAAGTTTTTCATTAAGTTCAACGATTTTACCAAATGAAGCTACTAATAAAAATATCGTATGGACTAGTTCTAATCCTCATGTTGCAAGAGTTGATCAAGCTGGAAATGTAGTAGGAATTGCTGTTGGAACCACTAATATTTCTGCAACCGTAGATGGTGTTAGTGCAACTTGTTTAGTAGAAGTTTCTAAAGATCAAATCCATTTTATTGATATTGGATTTGCTGGTAATGCAATACTACTTGATAGTGGTAATAAATTTGTTTTAATTGATGCTGGTAATACCAAAGATGAAAGTGGAAGTTATGTTGATTTTGGTAAAAATAAAATTACAACTTATTTTACAAAGGTAAAATATACGGATAATGGCGTAGTAAAAACAGGAATAAATAAGTTAGATGCAGTTGTTGTTTCTCATATGCACTATGATCATGCAAAATCAATGGCTGACATAATAAGAAAATATAAGCCAACTACTGTTTATATGAAAAATTATACTCAATCTATTTCATTTTATAATGAAATAAAAGCTGCTGCAGTTAGTGTTCGTAGTACCATTGTTAACCCAACTGAAAAACAAGAAGTTCTCTATGGACATTTTACTTTAAAATTTTATAATACCAAAGAACGTATTTTAAATCCAAAAAGTGGGGTATCTTATAGTGATAATGTTAATAGTTTAGTTGTTATGGCAAGTTTAGATAAAGGAGATAAAAAATATTTAGCCTATATTCCTGGAGATTTAGAAAAAGATGGTGGGGTAGTACCAAAAGATCTTTCTACAGTTATTGCAAATGATTTTGGACTTAGTAGTCAAAGACCACTTGATGTATATGTTGCAGCCCATCATGGATACTATGATAATGATTCTCCATCTCCCGATTTACAAGCTGTTAATAATCGTGCTGATGCCATTGAACCACTACATATAAAAAATGCAGTTGTAACCAATACAACGGGATGGTTCTGTCAAAAAGAAAAAGATCGAAAATATATTGGATTACTAAATATTTATAATAATTTAAAAAATAATGGTGGAAATACAAATATATATTTTTCTAATGCAAAACGTGTAAAAATTACCTTTAATGCCTTTAATATGGTTATAGATGGTGGAGAAGTAATTGCTTGTAATGATACTAATTGTTCTGATAAAACTAAGGTTCATAATGCTGTTGCATCAATTGGACAAAAGGCCAATAAATGTACCAGAACTCCATATTAGATTGGTGATAAAAGAGTATCTTTTGATACTCTTTTGCATTGAAAAATAGGTTTTAATAATAAAAAAAATATCGTCAAATAACGTACTTTTTCTTGTCAAGTAATTGAAAATTAGCTATAATATTAATGAAATTGTAGATAGAATAACATATATAGAAATTGGAGTGATAATAATGGCATATGATGAAAGTTCAATAAAAATATTAGAAGGACTCGAAGCGGTTCGTAAAAGACCAGGAATGTATATAGGATCAACTGATAAAAGAGGACTTCACCATTTAGTATGGGAAATAGTAGATAATTCAATTGATGAAGTAATAAATGGTTTTGGGGATAGAATTAGTATTACTATTCATAAAGATAAAAGTATTGAAATAGAAGATTTTGGACGAGGTGTACCAGTTGGAATGCATTCAAGTGGCAAATCAACTCCGGAAGTAATTTATACAGTTCTTCATGCTGGTGGTAAATTTGAACAATCTGGTTATAAAGTATCAGGTGGACTTCATGGAGTAGGAGCAAGTGTTGTAAATGCTTTATCAAGTTGGATGGAAGTAACTATAAAAAAAGATAAGGGAGAATACTTCATAAGATTCAAAGATGGAGGAAAAGTTGATGTTCCATTAAAGAAAATTGGAACAACAAATAGAACTGGTACTAAAGTTAGATTTATGCCTGATTCAAGTATTTTTTCTACGACTAATTTTTCATTTACAACTATTTGTGAAAGAATGCAAGAATCAGCTTTTCTTTTGAAAGGATTAACAATTGATGTTATAGATTTAGAGGATAATCGTGAAAATCATTTTTGCTATAATGAAGGTGTTAAAGAATTTGTAAGTCATTTGAATGTTGATAAAAATCCTCTTCATAATGTTGTTTATTTTGAAGGGGATAAAGATAAAATGCATATGCAAATTGCTTTTCAATATACAGATAGTTACAATGAAACAATAGAGTCTTTTGTTAACAATGTAAAAACTGGAGATGGTGGAACTCATGAAGTTGGGTTTAAAACAGCTTTAACAAAAGTTTTTAATGATTATGCCAAGAATAATGGCTTCTTAAAAGCCAAAGAAAAAAACCTTGAAGGAAGTGATACAAGAGAAGGAATTACAGCAATTATTAGTTTACAAATTCCTGAAAGCCTTTTGCAATTTGAAGGACAAACGAAAGGTAAACTTGGTACTCCACAGGCACGTCCTGCCGTTGAAGCCTTAGTTACTGAAAAATTACAATTTTTCTTAGAAGAAAATAAAGCTGTTGCTACTAGCATAATGGATAAAATGGTTAAAAGTAAAATTGCAAGAGAAGCAGCAAGACGCGCTAGAGATGAAGCCAGAAATGGAAAAAGTAAAGATAAAAAAGAAAAACTTTTAAGTGGAAAACTTGCACCAGCGGGAACTAAGAATCCCAAGAAAAATGAGTTATATCTTGTTGAGGGAGATTCAGCAGGAGGTAGTGCTAAATCGGGTCGAGATAGAACTTTCCAAGCAATACTTCCTCTTCGTGGAAAAGTTTTAAATACCGAAAAAACTAAACAAGAAGAACTTTTTAAAAATGAAGAAATTAGCACTATTATTCATACAATAGGAGCTGGAGTTGGAAGTGAATTTGATGCTGAAGACTCTAATTATGATAAAATTATTATTATGACCGATGCCGATGATGATGGAGCTCATATTCAAATATTATTGTTAACATTCTTTTATCGTTATATGAGAGGATTAATTGAAACGGGAAGACTTTTCATTGCTTTGCCACCTCTTTATAAAATAGACTATGGAACCAAAAAAACTTTTTATGCGTGGGATGACTCCGAAAAACAAGAAATTATGGATAAAGAAAAAGGAAAAGCAACAAATGTACAAAGATACAAAGGACTAGGTGAAATGAATGCTACCCAACTTTGGGAAACTACCATGAATCCTGATTCTAGAAGTTTAATTAAAGTAACAATAACTGATGCACTTCTTGCCGAAAAACGTGTAAGTGTTTTAATGGGAGATAAAGTAGAACCAAGAAAAGAATGGATTGAAGAAAATATTGAATTTTCTTTAGAAGATAGTTATGTAATAGGAAGATAACGAAAGATAAATTTTTTATTAGCTATAATATTATTTAACGTGTATATTAATTTTTATAATATAAAGTAGTTCAAGTTATGTTGAATTCTGAAATATCTACAACCAAATTTTACGATTATATTTTTGACAATATAGTATAATTTTCTATATCATTGCTTATAAATTTTGATAACGTGTTTAAAAAAATTGAAAAGTAAAATGAATATGCTAGAAAATAATATCTTAAAAAATATATTAAAATATAGTATACTTTAGTTAGTAGTTAACAAGAATTAAGACAAGGAGGAATGATGATGAAAAGTTTACAAATTAGAAATTCAACAGCAGAGTTTTTAATATTTACAAAACAAAATAAAGAAAAAACAATTGAAGTAATAGTTGATGAAGA
>ONSF01000054.1 GCA_900320425.1 uncultured Eubacteriales bacterium
AAAGACAAGATATTATAGAACTTGCTAAATGGTGTTCTATTCTTAAAAATGAGCATAAAACTTTTAAAGAGTTGAAGTTATGCAAAACAAAGTCTGAATTAACCTTTGACGAATATAAAAAATATCTATTTGACTATTACTGCGAAGTTCATAAAATTATACTTGAAGGTAAAAGTTATAAGTTCGGTCATGGTATTGGTAGTATAAGATTTAGAAAATTTATATTTAATGAAAACTACCGTTCTATTGATTTTGATGCTACTCGTAAGAAAAAACAAGAAATAATTGCTAATGGAAAAAAGCCTTATAATAAATTGGAGGCTATTAATGCTAAAGTTGAAGGTAAAGAATATGATGGAATTCCTTATATAGTATATAAAACTAATAACTATGGTTATAGTCTTAAAATAGAAAATTCTCTTATTATTAGAGATAGTCTTCCATATGATTTTAAACCAGTTAGTTATATTAATGCTAAATATAGAGGATATAATTATAATCAAATAATAGAAAGATTTTGTAGAACAGAAGATGATATTAATTATCTTCAATTAGATATTAGAACAAAACTTGCTTTATTGCTTATAATGAATCCAGGTAAAAGTTTAAACTTTAAAACAAAATAATTATGACACCTTATACTAAAGAAATAGTTGAACTTCATAAAATACATAAAGCTATAGAAAATTGTAAGGGAGGAGGCGATATAACTCCTACTCCTGAACCTGTTGATGAAGGATTTAAAATTCTTAAAAATTTTCCTTTATGGGGAGAAATTGCTGGATATGTTATAGGTAAAGAAGAATATGAAGTTGATGAGGATTCTGTTATTGTAGAACCAGATGATTTATATAATGCTTTAATTGCTTATGTAGAAGAACATGGTTCAGGTGTATATCCTATAACAATAATTTATAAATATCAAGAAGAATTAGATTATAATAATGGAAATTATATAGAAGGTTTTTATGATAAAACTAAATGGCATTCTCTTTTTAGTGTTGCCAGGTGTAATATAGAATTTAATGATAATAAATTAATGCTTCAAGTGCAAGGATATAGTGTTGGTGAGCAAGGTAAAAAATTAACTATTAATAATAAAGATTATCTTATATTTGATTATACTGGTGATTAACATTTAAAATATAAAAGAATATGAAGTTCACAAATATAAAACAATTAATAATTAAGTTTATGGGGGGAGGTATTATTAACTTCCCTACAAGATTTCTTCGTTGGGTTAAAATTGAAGGTGATACTGATGGTTCCGATGATGGTGGTGGAGATAGTGGAGGTGGACAAGTTGAAATGATTAAATTTAAAATAGAAAATTTTCCTCTTAATGACCAAAATGTTCTTTTAGATACAGTTGATAGACAAAAAGGATATACTCTTGAAGAAATATTTGATAAAGGTGTAGATGTTGTTCAAATGCTTGTTGATTTACATAAAAGAAATGCTCAGTATTTAATACAAAGTGGATTGCCTAATATAAATTGGTGGAATGTTATTAATTTTGCTATGGATTATCAAGGCCCTTTAGGTGATTATCCAAGACAAATGCCAACTTGTACTATAGCTTATAATATTATACCTGATAATCCCAGACAATTCGATTTAACTACAACAACTATTGAAATAAATTCTGAAGATGGTATGGGTGGCTCTGGTCCTGGTGTACAAATATATTTTAAAGAAGGTACTGATGGTAAATGGTATATGTATGGTGGTTGGAGTGTAACTGCTCAATAATGCTTAAAATAAAATATTCATCAGAAGATATTGTTACTCCTGAATGTTGTTATATTAAAAAGTTTGATATAGATTTATCTTGCAGAAATGCAAATACTATTTCAATATCTTTTTATAATAATAATCTTTATTGTATTTTTAATGGTATTCATAATATTGAACATATAAACCATAGTTCTGAAAATGATTTTCTTGAATTTCGTTTATGGACTGATAGTAAAATTCTTGCTATGTGGATTTATAATAGTTCTACTGTTATAAATACTATAAAAATAATTCAGGAGAAACTTTTTAATGGTGAATATATAATAGAAGTTCAAGAAAAATATGGCAAATATAAAATAGTAGATGATTGTGATAAAATTCCTATTAATCTTT
>ONSF01000044.1 GCA_900320425.1 uncultured Eubacteriales bacterium
AATTTTTGTAAATAAAATTATAAAAGTTAAATAGATAAATTACTATTTAACTTTAAGTTCTAATCTTAATCTTATATTATCATTTCTGAAGAATTCATATTTAGAAGTATTTATTTTAGAGAAATCCGTATAAGCAATATCTAATAATTCTCCGTAATAGGTTTTATTTTCAGATGTTGTTTTTATATAAATACGATATCTTCCAGTAGATACTTTAGATAAATCTATTTCTTTTTTAAACCAAGCTCTTGTTTTATCTTTTTTATCACTTACAGGAAGGTCTATTTTATATGGACCATTATCAATATAAGAAAGATTAAATGATGTTTGTTCGTAAGTATTTTTATTTTCTAAAACAAGTTCTCTTTTTACTGTATCGCTTTTTGAATAATTAATATATGCACTATGACTTGTGCCTGTGATACTTAAAGTATTATTTTTTAAACTTAATTCTGTAAAGAAATTATAAGTTGGATCAACACTAGTTGGTTCATCATAACTAAGTAGTCCTTTATCTCTTATAGTAACAAGCATTGGACTTCCTTTTGTACTATAATCAACATCAATTGCAAATCCTCTTGTTTTAGTTTTTACTCGTCTTGGCATTTCTAAATATCCAACATTTGTAAAATAAGCACTTGCTTTATATCCGGTTGTATAGTTATAAGCATTTACAATAATATAATAGTTTCCTTCAGGTATTACTTCTTTCTTTAAATCAATTTCTCCTTGAAACCATCCACCATTATAATTATAATTTTTATCATCTCCAAAGCTTGATACTTCATATGGATAATTTTTATTTTCTAATAACTTAAAGGTATATTGTTTACTTGAATCTTCTTCATTTACAAAGGTAATGGTATGAGTTAGATTAATATTATCCATTTTCTTAACTCCTAAGAATCCTTTAAATAGAAATTTTTCATCACTTACAAGTTTCATAGATTCATATAAGAAAAATGGTGTTCCATCTTTAAAATCTAAAACATTTACTTTAATCGTTTTTGAAGTAGTTTGATTTTTAGAATCAGTTACTTGATAAGTTATTTCATAAGTACCACTTTGTTTTGTATTAACAGTATTTTTAGAAACTGTAATTTTACTTGTTAAATCACCATCTTCAGGATCAGTTGCACTTACTAGCTCTTTAGGATTTATCTCTTGATTTAAATAAATAGTTAAATCATTTGCATTAATAACTGGAGCTTTATTTCCTAAATAATTAGCTGTATATTCCATACTTCCTTTTGATGATGAAATATTGGTATTTATCCAAGCTTTAGTATTATCAATTCCATAATAAATTTCAAGCCATGTTTCATTGTTAGATATTTTTTTATCTAAAATAACTGAGTAAGTTGCATCATACATTGCTCCTAAAACATTTCCACCAATTTTATTAAAAACATTTACATAGTCTCCATTACCTGTAATATTAACTTTTAATAAATCTTTTGTTATAAAAGAAGTAGAATCACTTGAAATCCATCCTTTTTGGTTTTTACTATAATCGGTTTCAATTAAATAAGCTACTACTTTTCCATCTATACTAGCTTCCATAAAAACTGGTACTAAATTATCTTTTTTAATGGTTTTGTTCATTGATACAGATAAAGTTGCTGTATCAAAAACTTGCTTTTCACTTTTAATAGAAAGTACTCGAGGTGTATAAACTGCACCAGATGAATATTCTTTATAAGAAATATTTAAATCATTAGAATTTGTAATTCCATTATATTTTCCATTTAAAGAAGTATTAATTTTTTTAACAAAAGATGAATGAATATAAACATAAGAATTATAGTTATAATAATTGGTATAAGAACAACTTTGTACTTTAGTTCTATCAACCACTAAATTTGCATCACTTACTATCTTATACCATTTAGTACTTCCATTAACACTTGCTCCATCAACTTCTCCTAAGATAATTAAAGGAACATTTTCATATTTTAAATTAAAAGGAATCGAACTAGTTAAATTAGGTTCAGTTCGAACATTTACACTTGTATTAGTAGTAATACCTAATTGATAATAATTATAATCTAAATATCCATTATCTTTATCAAATAAGTAATAATAGTTAGCTGCTTTTTCTCCCCAATAAGGATCACTTGCATACATAATGTTCATACCACTACTTTTATTTCCCATATTAGATCCATAAAAACGATAATCATTAGGATTTGAGTAACCACAGTTAATATAACTATTAGCATGTCCTATAATACTTTGATATGGATTTAAATATCCTGTAGCACTTGAATATGCCGATGAATCATAGGCAGCATGTCCAAATAAATTGTTTTTATCAATAGCTATTCTACTTTGTCCCAAAGCACTTTCATTAGTTGCTAAAGACATCATTAAAATAGCATTTCCTCCATATAAGGTTTCACTAGATTTAAAAAATATTCCAGTTGCCCACATATTAGAATATCTATATACATATTGTTTTCCATAAATACTTCCAATTAAATTCTTCGTATTTTTTAAATAAGCATCTATATCATCTGCTGTATAATTACTTCTGGCTCTATGAGGAAGATACATATAATAGTTATAATAAGGATTATTCTTATTAACACTATTATTATAATTTCCATTTTTATAATCTATTATCATATTTTTTAAATTAGAATAAAAATAATTACCATCAAAACTATAATACTTACCAGTATTTAACATACTAGGTTTCTTATCAATACTTCTTCCATAACTAGTATAAGTCGTTTCAATATTTTTTCCATAATAATGACTTATATTATCATTCGTAACCTGATAATAACTTGTTGAACCAACAAAATTTAAGGGAATAATTTTATAATTTCCATTTTTTATCCATCCAACTACTCCATTAGTTTTTACTTTAATAGCATGATTAGACGGATTAAATTCTAAAAAAACTCCATCTGTTGCACCATAATCTGATGCATGATTCATATAAGTAATATATCCAGTTAAATTACTATTTTTATAATAATCAGTCACAACATTTCCATGATCTAAATAAACAAGTGCAAGTTTAGCATCAATAATCATTGTTTCATTATTACTACGTTCTAGAATAACTAAATTTTCATTATTTGAACTATTCATTGCATTTTTAGCTTCTAGGTAAGTATTGTAACAGTTTTCTTTTCCTAAACTTTTATCCGTTTTAGCTTCTGCTAGTTCAAAATTATTACATACATTTCTTGATTTTATCTCATTAGATGTTAATCCATTAACATTTAAGGTCGTAAAAAAGAATAATAATGTTATTAAAACCATCTTTTTCTTCACTTTACCACCTCTATTCTATATATAAGTATATCAAAAAAGAAAGATCAAGTAAAATAACTTATATCTTTCTTTGTAAAAAAATGTCAAATTTTAAAGAAAATCATCAATTGTTAATAATCTATCATCGATTTCTTTAATAGATATTCTAGGTTTTTCAACATTTTCTTTAATATTTATATTATTATTATCTTCTTTTTTTATTAAAGATAATTTTACATTAGCATCTCTAATATCTTTTTTAGAAATACTACTTCCGGTTGAATAACGATCAAGAATTGGAAGTTCGGTTAATTTCATTTCAATAATTTCATCAGTTTTTAATAATATATGTGAATTATTTGGAATAGTAAAAGTTTTTAAAACGTGATATGGATTACTCTTAATCTCTTTTAAAATCATAAGTCCTCGTCTTAAACGACTACTCTTTTCAAATTCACTTAACTTCATTCTTTTACCGGTTTTTTTATCAGTAATTAAGGAAATATAATCCACTTCATCAAAGTTATTTACTGATACTACTTCATCATCTTTTAAATTAATTGATTTAACTCCACTTGTTCTAAGTCCAACAATAGGAATTTCAGTAATATCATACCAAAGTCCATAGCCATTTTTTGTTGCAACAAAGATATTATTATATCTTGAAATAAAGGCATTAATTAATAAATCTCCATCTTTTAATTTCATACAGTTAACAGCTTTATTATATCTTGATAATTCAAACTCTGATATCTTAGTTCGTTTAATCATTCCCTTACAACTAGCTAATGTAATATCTAAATCTTCTTTAAAATCTTTTATTAAACAACAAGAAATAATTTCTTCTCCATCAGACAAAGGAACTAAATTACTAACATGTTTTCCTAACTCTTTCCATTTCATGTCAGGAATTGTATATACAGGAATAAATAAGAAGTTTCCTAAGGATGTAAATATCAAGATTGTATTCAAAGTACTAGCCTCAAATAATCCAATTGGATAATCATTATCCTTTAACATTGGTTCTGTATCACTAGATGAATATGACCTAATACTTGATCGTTTTATATAACCATCACTTGTTAATAATACAACAACATCTTCTTCTTTAATCATCGCTTTTTCATCAATTGAAATATCTAAGACTTCATCTTTTATTTCAGTTTTTCTTGGTGTTGCATATTCACGTTTAATATTTTTAAGTTCTGTTTTCATAACTCCTTTTAATTTTTCTTTATCACTTAAAATAGCCATCAAACCAGCAATTATTTTCTTTAAGTTTTCATATTCAGCTTTAAACTCATCTATATCAGAATTAGTTAAACGATAAAGTTGAAGAGTTACAATATAATCGGCTTGAATCTCTGTAAAATCATACTCTTTTTGTAAATTAATAATAGCATCAGCTTTATTTTTACTTGCTCTAATTGTTTTAATAACTTGATCAAGTATAGAAATAGCTTTAATCATTCCTTCCACTACATGCATACGTTTTTTAGCTGTTTCTAAATCAAAATTGGTTCTTCTAGTAATTACTTCTTCAAAATGTTTAATATAAGCATCGATTATTCCAATTACCCCTAAAGTCATTGGACATCTATCTACTATTGCTACCATATTGTAATTATAATTAATTTGTAAATCACTATTTTTATAAAAATAATTTAAAATCATTTCTTTATTTGCATCACGTTTTAAATCAATTACAATTCGAACAGGATCATGTCTATCTGATTCATCCCTAATTTCTGATACACCTTCTACTTTTTTATCAAGAACTAGTTCACTCATTCGTTTAACAAGAGCTGATTTATTAACATCAAAAGGAATTTCATGAACAATAATTTGCTCTTTTCCTTTTCCACTTACGAATTCTACTTTACTTCTTACAACAACTTTTCCTCGTCCTGTTCGAAGAGCTTCAATTATTCCTTCCTTACCTTGGGCAATTCCTCCGGTTGGAAAATCTGGTCCTTTAATTATCTCGAATATGGTTTCTTCACGACATGCTGGACTATCAATTCTTTTAATTGTTGCGTCAATTACTTCTCCTAAATTATGAGGTGGGATATTTGTTGCATATCCTGCAGAAATTCCTGTTGAACCATTAACTAGTAAATTTGGAAATTTAGCAGGAAGTACTATTGGTTCCATTAAAGTATCATCAAAGTTTGGTGCCCAAGTAACGGTATCTTTTTCTATATCTTTTAATAGTTCATTACTAATTTTTGAAAGACGTGCTTCCGTATAACGCATTGCAGCAGCAGAGTCCCCGTCCATTGAACCATTGTTTCCTTGCATTTCAATATATGGAGTATTTTGTTTCCACCACTGACTCATACGAACCATGGCATCGTATATTGAAGAGTCTCCATGGGGATGAAAATTACCCATGATAGATCCAACCGTTTTTGCTGACTTTCTCGTTGGTTTATCATATGTATTCTTGTCATGATACATTCCATATAGTATTCTTCTTTGAACTGGTTTTAATCCATCTCTTACATCTGGAATTGCTCTATCTTGTATTATTGCTTTCGCGTATCTTGAGAATCTATCTTCCATGATTTCTTCAAGCGTTGTATCATATATTTTTTTTATTAATTCATTCATTTTGTCACTTCCTACATATTTCATTTATTTTTTTATTAACAAATTATTTATATTATCATCACCTATTAATGTAATAGAAAATGTTTTATATCCAATTCTGTTAATACTTGTTCCACAATGATAAATATCTAATAGTTAAATAAATAATATTATTAACACCAATATTTTATTTATCTAAATTTTCTTTTTTCATATCTATCAAAAATTTATCAAAATCAGATTCAAATAATTTATCTTGAATAACCCTGTATTTTTCAAATTCTGATAGGGCAAAACTTTCAGCAACTTTATGTGAAACTTTTCCAGGGTTATCTAATACTTCTCGCCCGTTAAATTGTAAAAATACATCAAGTCTATTTCTCCAATCTTCCATAGTCATCGGAATATGTCTTTCTGCTTGATCTTCGGCGTAATCTAAATACATTGTAACTATTCTTTCTAATGATTTAAGTTCATCTTTTGTTAAATAATTTTTAGCAACAACAACATCGCTTGACAAAATTTTACCTTCAGGAGAATTTTTCCAATTAGTTAATCCCATATGCTCTTTTTTATGATTTGCCCGTTCTACTATAACTTCAGCAGCAGTATTTCCATGTGTAGCATAATGCATTTTGTTCTGAACTGTCTTAAAAAATTCTTGTGTTATTGGAGACGCAGAATTATAGTCTAAACTAGTAGAGTATATATCAGTAATTTTTTGATAAAAATTCCTTTCACTGATTCTTATTTCTCTGATTTCTTGTATTAATTCATCAAAATAGTTTTCATCTAAAAATGTACCATTTTTAAGTCTTTCTTTGTCTAAAACATATCCTTTAATTGAAAACTGTTTTAATATATTTATTGCCCATAATCTAAAATCTATTGCTCTTTCACTATTAACTTTAAATCCTACTGCAATAATAGCATCTAAACTATAATATTTTGTA
>ONSF01000016.1 GCA_900320425.1 uncultured Eubacteriales bacterium
GTGAGACAGTTCGGTCCCTATCCGTCATGGGCGTAGGAAAATTGAAGGGAGCTATCCTTAGTACGAGAGGACCGGGATGGACCTACCTCTGGTCTAACTGTTGTAACGCCAGTTGCAGTGCAGTGTAGCTATGTAGGGAATGGATAACCGCTGAAAGCATCTAAGCGGGAAGCCAACCTTAAGATGAGTTTTCCCATATTTTATATAGTAAGATCCGTTGTAGACTATAACGTTGATAGGCTGGAGATGGAAGCATGGTGACATGTTGAGTTGACCAGTACTAATAGATCGAGGATTTAATCCTAATTGTTATTAATTTGATGTACACATTATCTAAGTTTTGAAAGAACTATTCATTATATTTTCTAAGTGATTATAGCAAAGAGGGTACACCTGTTCCCATACCGAACACAGAAGTTAAGCTCTTTAACGCCGACGATAGTTGATAAGGCTAAAATAGGAAATCGCTTAGAATTTTTTTTTGTTTTTAATCTGATTTTTTATTTTTTTTATGTTATTATATATGTGTTTTATTTGGAAAAAAAAGAGTTTATTTATGAATATTAATTATGATGAAAATTCGTCTATCAATAAAAAGAGAATCTTGTTGTCTATTGCTGGAATATTTTTAATAATAATACTAGTAAAATGTCTGGTTTATCATGGAGTATAGATATATAGATAAGAGTTCGTGAAACGAAATATGTACTCAAGCATTTGAAGTAATATATGAAGATAATAATTATAAATATATAGTTCCAAATGGATGTATAGCAAATTATAAAGTGGTATATTCAAATGGGAAAAGTTATACTTTAAAAGATGCTTTATCAAAAGGAAAAGTAATAATTCAAGATTTAATAAACAAAGGAATAAATATAAATAAAGATAAAAAATAATTTGAATAAAATGTCGAAAAAACTTTGCTAAAAAGATTAAAAATATGTTGTCTAACATATTTTTTTTTTGTATAATGAATTAGGTGATTGAAATGGATTATAAAATAACAACTTATAGTGAACATGAAACTGCTATGTTAGCAGAAAATATAGAATCAGAAAAATTTCCTAATATGGTTATTTGTTTAAACGGAGATTTAGGTAGTGGAAAAACTGTATTTGTGAAAGCATTTGCTAATGCATTAGGAATAGAAGAAGCTGTTACTTCTCCAACATTTAATATAATAAAAGAATATTTAAACGGTGAACTTCCTTTATATCATATGGATGTCTATAGAATTGACGATGTAGATGAAGATTTAGGAATAGAAGATTATTATGATAAAGACGGAGTCACTTTAATTGAATGGGCTGATATGATTAAAGATAAACTTCCTGATGAAAGACTTGACATAAAAATAAAAATTATTGATGAAAATACTCGGATAATAATTTTAAAACCTTTTGGAAAGAAGTATGAAGATATATGCGAAGCAATTGCTTAAATTATTTTTATATTGATACTTCTTCTAGTTTTTTATATTCAGGAATTGTATCTAATAATAAAGTAATATCTTTTATTAAAAAAAACTATAACAAAGATTTATCTAAATATGCTTTAGTTGAAATAGAAAATTTATTCAAAAAAGCTAATTTTGAACCATCTAACATTGATAAAATAATTGTTGTATCCGGACCAGGATCGTTCACTGGTATTCGAATCGGAATGACTTTTGCTAAGATATTTGCTTGGTCATTAAAAAAAGAAATAACTACTATTACTAGTTTAGATGCAATGGCTACAAGTTGTGAATCTAATAAAATAAAAGTACCTGTAATTGATGCGAGACGAGGTTTTGTTTATGCTGGAGTATATAAAGCCCAAGATGTTATACTTGAAAATCAGTATATAAAACTAAATGATTTAAAAAACTATTTAGATACCTTAAATGAAGAATATATTTTTATTAGTAATGATGATAAATTACCAATTGAAAATAAAATTAAATATGATCCAAATATATTAAAAATTGTAGAAATATTTAAAGATAAAAAAAACATAAATCCTCATTTAGTTGAACCAGATTATTTAAAACAAACTGAAGCTGAAGAAAATTTAGGTTAGTTATGATAGCAGTATTAGAAAAAAATGATATTAATCGAATTAAAGAATTAGAAGAGAAGTTTTCAAATATTTTCTTAGATGGGGATATAGAGAATGATTTTATTAACAATCCTTATACAAAATATATTATTTATTTAATAGATAATAAAATTGTTGGATTTATAAATTATTATGAAATATATGATAGACTGGAAATTGTTAATTTTAATGTTTTAGATTTCTTTCAAAATAAAGGAATTGGTTCTAAATTATTAGATTATTTAATAAAAATTGTAGAAAATAAAAAGTTAAATAATATTACTTTAGAAGTAAGAATTGATAATGATAAAGCCATTCATTTATATCGAAAGTATGGATTTAAGCAGGTTAGTATTAGAAAAAATTATTATGGTAATGTAGATGGTATTTTAATGGAAAAAGAGATGATAGATGTGAAAGATGTGTATGTACTTGGAATTGAATCTAGTTGTGATGAAACAAGTTTTTCAATTGTAAAGAATGGTATTACTGAAATTGCAACAGTAATATCAAGTCAAATAGATATTCATAAAAAATTTGGAGGTGTTGTTCCAGAAATTGCAAGTAGGGCTCATATAAAAAATATTACTTTTGTTTTAGAAGAATGTTTAGAAAAGGCCAAGATGAGTATGGATGATATTACAGCAATTGCCGTTACATATGGACCAGGATTAATTGGAAGTTTATTAGTTGGGGTAGAATGTGCAAAAACTTTGGCATTTTTATATAAAAAACCTCTTATTCCGGTTCATCATATATCAGGTCATATTTATGCGAATAATTTAGTAAAACGTTTAGAATTTCCTTTAATTGCCTTAGTAATAAGTGGAGGTCATACCGAACTAATTTTAATGGAAAAAGATTATAGCTTTAAAAAACTTGGAGGAACTTTAGATGATGCCGTTGGAGAATGTTATGATAAAGTAGGACGTGTAATAAATATTTCGTATCCAGCAGGTCCAATTATTGATAAAATGGCTCATGTTGGAAAGTCAAAATATAATTTACCTATTCCTTTAAATGATGATAGTTTTAACTTCAGTTTTAGTGGATTAAAAAGTGCAGTTATTAATTTAGTTCACAATGAAGAACAAAGAGGTAATGAAATTAATAAAGAAGATTTAGCATATTCTTTTCAAAATGTTGTAATTGAAGTTTTAACAAAAAAAACTCTTAAAGCATTAAAAGAATATAAAGTAAAACATTTAATTTTAGCTGGAGGAGTTGCAGCAAATACTGGAATTCGTGAAAAATTTAAAGAATTATGTGAATTTAATAATATTGATTATACATTTCCAAGTATTAAATATTCGACTGATAATGCAGCTATGATTGCTGCAAGTGGATATTATGCGTTTATAGAGGGACGAAGAAGTAACTTAAGCTTAAATCCAATTTCAAGTTGTGAATTAAAATAAATTAGAAAAAAAATAATTAAGATGATATAATAAAAATATAAAAGATAAATAGAGGTGAGTAGTAATTATGAAAATAAATTACAAAAAATGGATAATAATTTTGAGTATTATATTAAGTATTTTGTTAATTGTTACCTATTTTATCTTTACAAATAAAAATGAAGTAATTGATAATTCAAATGAATATACTTATGAAAATCAATTAATAAGAGAAAGTGATATTATTTTTACATTAAAAGGAGATGAAAACTACGAGTTAGAAGTTGGAAACGAATACGAAGAACCCGGTTATACGGCAAGTTTAAAAGATGGAACCGATATATCTGATTATGTAGAAGTAATAAATAGTAATCTTATAAAGGATGGTAAATATCAAATAATATATTTATTAAAATATAAAAACATTAAGAAAGTTATATATAGAAATGTTATATTAAAAAATAATTTAAAGCAAGATAATAAAAGGAATGACGAAGATATAAATAATAAAGAAGAAGATAAAAATAATCAGAATAATCAAGAAAATAATAATAATGATAATAAGGATAATAATGTTCCAAATGTATCTAAAAGTATAATTAATTTAAATTTAAATGGAAACTCTGAAATTTACATTTTAAAACAACAAAAATATGTAGAACAGGGAGTATTTGCATATGATACGAAAGATGGAAATATATCGTCAAAAGTAAAAATAACAGGGGTTGTTAATACTAATAATGTTGGTACTTATACAATTACTTATACGGTAACTAATAGTGAAAATACAACTAAATCTATTAAAAGAAAGGTCATAATATATGATTATGATTATAAAATAAATATTGTTAAAGGTGATAAAATTCAGTTAACATTTACTACTAATAGTGATGCCGTTGAATATATTTCTATTAATGATTTGGTACAAAAAGTATATGGAAAAACTGTTAAAGTAAATATAGAAGATAATAAAGAATATACTATTAAAATATATGATAAATATGGTTATATGAAAGAAACTTATTACGATTTTATTAAACCTGTTGCAAGTTGTAATGCTAATATTTCAAATAACCAAACGAGTGTAAATGTTTCAGCTCGTGATAATGACGGAATATTAAAATATATTTATTCTTTTAATGAAAAAAAATATACTACGGAAAAAAATAATTATTTATTATCTGGAATTTATAAAAATGTGCAAGTAGAAGTATTTGATAAAAAAAACAATAGTACTAAAATAACATGTAATGTAATAGATTCAACACCTATCTATGAAAGTGGTTTAAAAGAAAAAAAATATTTAAATTGGAATTATTATTTATATGTTCCAAGTAATGTTAAACAATCTGATAAAAAACCTCTAATTGTATTTTTGCATGGTAGTGGGGAAGCGGGAAGTAAAATTTCAGCTTTAAGTAGCTATGGGTTTGCTAGATATATTAAAAAAGGTATGAGTTATGATGCGTTTATTTTAATGCCACAATTAGAAAAAGATGGTAATTGGAGTAATACAAAAAGTATAAATCAAACATTAGATTTAATAAAAAAAGTTGTTGCAGAATATAATATTGATGAAACAAGAATAAGTATTTCAGGATTTAGTTTGGGTGCAATGGCGGTTCCTTATCTATTAAAACAAGAGCCAAATTACTTTTCATGTGCTGTTTTAATTGCTCTTTGTGGAAGAGGTAGTAGTTATGCTGAATATTTTAGAAATGTTCCTACAAGAATTTTTGCTGGAAGTAATGATACGTCGATGGGAAATTCTTCTACAACAAAATCGTTTGTTAATGCTTTAAAAAAGATAAATAACAATGTTGAATTTAAGGTTTATAGTAATAAACCACATAATGTTGTTAATTACGTTCTTGAAGATGGAACTGTTGCAAATTGGATGATTCAACAACAAAGAAAATAAGGAATAAAATAAGAATAGTAATAATTTATTATTCTTATTTTTAGTTGAAAAAAAACAAAATAAATGATAAAATAAGTGCGAAATAAAGAGGTGGATGTGTGAATTGTTTAATAACTGGTGCAAGTTATGGAATAGGTAGATGTTTAGCTTTATCACTTGCAAACATGAATTATGATTTATTATTAACATATAATACCAATGAATTACTCATAAAAAAACTAAAAGAAGAAATACAAAGTAAATACAAAGTAAAGTGTATTATAAAAAAATGTAATTTAAAAGATGAAGATGAAATAAAAGGAGTAATAGATACATTTCAAAAAGAATTTGGAAAAATAGATGTTTTGGTAAATAATGCATCATACTCCTGTGATAATTTAATAAGTAATAAAACAAAATTTGAATTTATGGAAAATTTAGAAATTAACGTAGTAGGAACTTTCTTAATGTCAAAGTATGCCAGTAATATAATGAATAAAGATGGGGTTATTATAAATATGTCTTCGACTGATGGAATAGATACTTACAGTTTATATAATATTGACTATTCTGTTAGTAAAGCAGGTATTATTCAAATGACTAAAGTTTTTAGTTTAAGCTATAAAGATTTTAGAACTATTGCTGTTGCCCCAAATTGGGTAGATACAGAATCTACAAGAGAAATGAGTCAAGACTATTTAAAGAAAGAACTTGAAAGAATTGGTCAAAAGAAATTAATTTCCAAAGAAAAAGTTGTAAATGAAATTATTAAAATAATTGTGGATAAAAATATTTTAAGTGGAAGCATAATAAGAATTGAGGATGATAAAGATGAAATATGATTTAGATAAAATAATAAAAGAAGTTGATGAAAAGATTATTAAAGATACAAGATTTCATTACATTGATGAAGTAGAAGAATATTATAGTGATTTAATTATAAAGTCTTTTAAGGAAGAACAATTATCAACAAGTGATTTGTATGGTACAACAGGATATGGATATGGAGATGTCGGAAGAGATAAAATTGATAGAATTTTTGCAAATGTATTAGACTCTGAAAGTGCAATTGCAAGAGGTCAATTTATTTCAGGAACTCATGCTTTAACAGTTACTTTTTTTGGGTTATTAAGACCAGGTGATACTTTACTTTCTATAACAGGAAAACCCTATGATACAATGGATGAAGTAATTGGAATAAGAGAAAATCCGAGTTCTTTAAAATCATTTGGTATTAATTTTGATTATATTGATTTAAAAAATAATGAATTTGATTTAGATAAAATAAAAGAATATTTAAAAAATCATAAAGTTAAAGTAATAGAAATTCAAAGAAGTAGAGGTTATTCAGATAGAAATTCTATTTCAATTTTAGAACTAGGAAAAATAGTAAAATTTATAAGAACTATTGATAAAAAAGTTATTATTATGGTTGATAATTGTTATTCTGAAATGATAGATATAAAAACGCCAACTTCAACAAATGTTGGATGTGATATAATGGTTGGATCTTTAATAAAAAATCTTGGTGGTGGTATAGCTTCAAACGGTGCATATGTTGCTGGACGTAAAGAATTAGTTGATTTAGTTGCAGAAAGATTAACTGTTCCAGGACAGGGTGCTGAAGTAGGACCA
>ONSF01000047.1 GCA_900320425.1 uncultured Eubacteriales bacterium
TCATTTATTATCACCATACATTAGTATGGTCAATTTGGGACATTTTCAAGCGATAACACTTAAGACATTATCATAAATTAATCATAAATTACACTATCCATTAAATGGTTAGATTGACTTTTAATATATTATATGATATAATTATCCCATATTTTTGGGGGGAATAATAATGACAAACGAAGAACTAAAAAAGATGGAAAGCTTAAAGAATGAGATAATTGAATTAAAAAGAAAACTTGAGATAGAAAAGCAGAAATCTGCTAGAGATTGGTCTGTTGTAAGGTTGACTACAACGTCTTTTGCAACAATAGTTTGGTTTATAAGATATTGCAAAAATCCAACTAATTCAATTTTAATTGCACTAATTCTATTAGGATTAGCAGATTGTTTACATTTGAAGGAATTATATGATAGTCAAAAAAAGTTAAATGGATTAAGACAAGAAAATGAAGAAGAAAAAATTTATAAAAAGAAATTTTAGTTGAGATAAACTTTTGAGAAATATTTATTATTTTAAACACTACATCAATTTCGTAAAAAAAAGATAATTAAAATTTAACATTATAATTGTCTTTTTCTTTTTACATTTTTATAATATTAACTGTCTTTTTACTTAATATTCCATAAGAATAAAGTTCATTGGAAAGTTCAATATATTTATCATTATCTTTAGTTTTATTAATCTTATTTTTAATAAAATTAACTAATCTTTTAGATATAATTTCAAAACGATTTACTAATGTTTTAAGTTTAATATTTTCATTTTTTAATTCTTTTATTTCGTTGTTTTTATTTTCGATATTAGTAGATAGAGTATATCAACTTTTAAAGAAAATGCTTTATTATTTTCAGATAATATTTTAATTTTTTCTTTATTTTCTTTTAATTCACTATCAACACTATTAAGAGTAGTAGATAATAATTTTAACTTAAAAAATTAAATACAATTGGTAAAAAGAGAATTTTTTCTTGTATATTATATTTGAGGTGATATTTAATTATGTTAAGAAATTATGGATTTCAAAATGAATATGATTATGTAGAATTATTTAATAATAAGCATCTATATGAATTAGATAATAATTCTCAAACTTTTTTAAAAGAATTATTTGGAGATGTTATAGATAATAATGAACAAATAAAATCATGGAAAAATAAAATGCATCAAAAAGCAGATATATTTATTAAATATAAGAATTATATTAAAAATATTAGTTTAAAATGTGGAAATAGTAATTCAATACATGGTGAGTCTATTGAAGATTTTAAGAGGTATTTAGAACAATTAAAAATACCATATAAAGTTATAGAAAAGTATGTTAGTTATCATTATGGATATGCGAGAGATGTTGATGGTAATATAGATTTTTCTAAATCATTAAGTGGAGAGGAATATAAAAAGATTTATCAGAAAGAAATAGATATTTTTAATAATAGCATTAATAAAACAAGAATTATAGTAGATATGGTTGATAGATTTATTGTTAGAGGAAGAAACTCAGATTATGATATAGATGCATTAGTGTGTGGTACAGTAGATGATTATGTTTGGATTAATAAATATGATTTATATGATTTAATACTTTCTAAAAGATGTTTTGATTATACTTCTCCTCATATTGCTTGTATGACGATTGGTCCTAAAAAGAGAAATTTAAATCGTGATTCAAAAAATGCCAAGGATAGATATATAGTGTGTATAAGATGGAATTTTATTAGAGAAAGTATAATAGAATTTAAAAATAATTTAGGATGGGATTCGATTCCCGTCAATTAGTGTATACATTATATTATAAAAAAAACTAGTATATTAAATACTAGATAATTTTTTTATGGAGCAGATAACGGGAATCGAACCCGTATCCTAACATTGGCAATGTCAAGTTCTAACCATTAAACCATATCTGCAAATGGAGGGGCCAGTCGGATTTGAACCAACGATCAAGGAGTTGCAGTCCACTGCCTTACCACTTGGCTATGACCCCAAACAAACACATATAAAATTATAACAAAGAAAATAAATTAAATCAACAAATTTTTTTCTTTTTTTCTTTAATATTTTATGCTATTGTAAATTTTATATTAATATAATCTGTTTATAATAAAAAAATATTTGGTAGTAAAAAAAATTATGGTACAATAATTATGAATTGTTTTATGTGGTGATGATTAAATGTTTAAAGGAAATTATAATTTTTTTGATTATAAATATAATATTTTAGGATATACAGGACAAGACTATGGAAGTATTGCTCAATATATATATTTATTTGGATCAATCATTTTAATGATTATGTTATTAATTTTTCTAAGAAATATATCAAAGCAAAAAACATTAGTAATTATTAGATTTACGGGAATTTTTATGACAATTCTTTATATCATTAAAACCATTTGGGAGTCTATTTATGATATTAGATTATCTGGTAGTTTTAATACAGGATTATTACCATTTGATACTTGTTCTATAATTATGTTGTCATCTTTAATAGCAGGATTTGGTAAAGGAAAAATAAAAAAAATGGCTGAATGTTGGCTTACAACAGGTGGAATAGTAGGTGGTATAGCTACTATGTTATATTTAAATGCTTTTAAATATTATCCATTTCTTTCCTTTGGAGCATTCTATTCAATGATTTGGCATTTCTTAATGGTTTTTATTGGCTTACTACTTATAATTAATAATTATGTTGAATTAAAATATGAAAATGTTTTATATGGTTATTTTTTTCATTTAATTATATCTTTATTAATAATTCCGATAGATTTTATTTTTAATTTTGATTTTATGTTATATCATAATCTTGGTGGTATTCCAATATTTGAAAATATAGCCACTAAGTTGACTCAAAGAAATTTAGAATTTTTAAATCCATTTATAATGCTTATCTTGTATTTTATATCATTCAATATTATATATTTTCTATCCTTAGTTATAAAAAAAATACTAAATATTAAAAAAACAAATGATAAATCTAAAATTTAGATATGTAAATATTATTTTAGAGTTTATTTTAATAATATAATATAATAATTTTGATTGGAGATGCTTTATGAAAAAAAGAAGAATAATATATTTAATAGTTACACTTATCTTTATTTTTTTATCAATACATATTTTGTCCAAAACCAATTTATCAAATAATGCTGATTTGAGTAAAGCAATTCAAATTATTTTAATACTTTTATCAATAAGAATATCAATTGGATGTATATTATTTATAAGAAGTCAATACGAAAAACAAAAGTATTCTTATTCTATAATTATGAATTTAGGATTACTCATATTTATTAATGTTAATATTCTAAGACAAATTAATTTATTAATACAAAATTGGAATGTTTTAAGTATTGTTGATATATATAATAATACATTAAAATCATTTTCTTATTTTGCAATGCTAACTTTACCATGTATTTCTATTCTTTCTATTTATAGTATTATTACAAATATTATTTTGATTAAAAAAGAAGGATTTCATCCTAAAAAATTATTTGGAGTTATTATAGGATTTTTGGCTATTTTGGGACTTTTAGGAAGTCAAGGTATATACAAATTAATTGGAATTTTTTTAAATGGAACCAATCTAGAATTTATTAAGTATACTTTAAATATCTGTATTAATGCATCTTTATCTTATTTATATACATTAATAATAGCAACTCTTTATTGTAATGTAAAAGCATCAAGACATATTCCAAAATATGATAAAGATTTTATTATAATTTTAGGTTCTAAAATAAGAAGTGATGGAACATTAACTCCACTTTTAAAAGGTAGAGTAGATAAAGCAATAGACTTTGGAAATAAGCAATATGAGTTATCAAAGAAAAAGGTAATTTATATTCCATCTGGTGGAAAAGGTATTGATGAAAAAATTGCTGAAGCAATAGCTATGAAAAATTATTTAATAGAACAAGGAATTAATAAAGATCAAATAATAATTGAAGATAAGTCAACTAGTACAATCGAGAATATGAAATTTTCCAAAAATATAATTGATGAAGTTAATAATAATTCTAAAGTTTGTTTTGCCACGACTAATTATCATGTTTTTAGAAGTGGAGTTATTGCTAATCAAGAAGGAATTGATTGTGAAGGAATTGGTAGTAGTACAAAATGGTATTTTTATAGTAATGCTTTAATTAGAGAATTTGTTGCCAATCTTATTCAAGAAAGAAAAAGTCACTTCGTACTACTTATTATTATAAATCTATCTTTATTAATTTTAATTGCAATTGGAAGATATTATAATTTTTTGTGTATTACTTAATCAAAGTCATACTACATAAAAAAGAAAGTTTGTTGTATGAAAAAAATGATAAATATTAAGATGATAAGAAATCTTTTATTTTTTGTTACATCATCAAATAAACTATATATTTATTTAGGTATTTTAGCTATGCTCGGATACTTTATGATGAAGTAATTTAATATCTATAAGTGTTTTAAAATTTACAAGGATTTGGTTCTTTTTTAGTTTCATAAACAAATAAACCATAAAAAAGTAAACGGTTTAAACTAGAAATTTAGCCTTTATTTTTTTTATTTTTTTAGAGAAAAAAATATATTTAATTTTAATCTAAAAATGAATGTAAATTATCATGTAAAAATATTGTTTTTTAAAATCTTCGTGATTATAATAAAAAGCAAATTTGAAAAAACGGGAGGGATTACATGATAAAAACAAATTTACCAGTCTTATTTATAAAAAATCATGAAATATTCCCGTATTGTGAAACAAAGTTAGAGTTTTCTGATATCAATTTAAAAAAAACGATATCACTTGCTGAGAATATTTATGATAATTGTTTAATTGTTGTTCATCAAAAGCAGGGAGAAAAACCAGAAAATTTAAATAATATAAATATAGGAATTCTTGCTAAAATTAATTTGAAAATAGATATGCCAAATGGTAATATGAGAATTTCTTTAAAAGGTATAAGTCGAGCAATGATTCAAAATATCAAAGAAGAGGATATGGTATATGAAGCTGATATTTCTTTGATTGATAAAAAAGAAATAGATCCAATAGAAGAAATTGCTATGGCAAGAACTCTAAGAAAAAGTTTAGAAAATTATATTAAAGTAATTGATACTAATATATTTGATGGTATAAGAGATATACATGATATTGATAAGTTAACTGATATTATTGTAAATTTATTAGAGTTAAAACATAATCGAAAATTAAAATACTTAAAGGAAATTGATTCGGTTGTACGTCTTGGAATGCTTTTAGATGATATAGAATATGAGCTTTCGATTACAGAAATTGAACACCAAATAGATTTGAAAGTAAATAAAAAAATTGAGGATAGTCAAAAAGAGTTTTATTTAAAAGAAAAATTAAATAGTATCAAAGAGGAACTTAAAATAGATGATGATACGGAAATAAAAATTTTGGAATCTAAAATAAAAAAATTAGATGCTCCAAAAGGTATAAAAAAACGTTTGGAAATAGAATTAAACCGTTATAAAAGTTGTAATAGTAATTCACCAGAAATAGGCATTATTAGAAATTATATCGATATTTTATTAAATCTTCCTTGGAATAAAAGTAGTAAAGAAATATATGATATAAAAAAAATAAGAGAGTCTTTAGAAAGTACTCATTTTGGACTTGAAGAAACTAAAGAGAGAATTTTAGAACATATTATGGTAAAAAACAAGTGTGGAAGTGAAAATTTACCAATTCTTTGTTTAGTAGGTCCTCCAGGAGTAGGTAAAACTAGTATTGCATCAAGTATTGCTGATGCTCTTAATTTAAAATGTGTCAAGATATCAGTTGGAGGAGTAAATGATGAAGCAGAAATAATTGGTCATAGAAGAACTTATGTTGGTGCTGCTCCGGGAAAAATAATGTCTAGTATCCAAAAAATTGGAGTGAATAACCCAGTTTTTATTATTGATGAAGTAGATAAAATGACAAAGGATATTAAAGGAGATCCAGCTAGTGCTCTTTTAGAAGTTCTTGATAAAGGACAAAACAGCAAATTTGTTGATCATTTTATAGATGAAGAGTTTGATTTATCTAAAGTAATGTTTATTTTAACTGCTAATTATTTAGAAAATATTCCAGAAGAACTTCGTGATAGAATGGAAATTATTGAAGTTTCAAGTTACACTGAATATGAAAAGATTAAGATAGCTGAAAATCATATTCTACCTAATTTACGAAAAGAATATAAAATTGATGATATAAATCTTGAAAAGAAGACTTTAACAAATATTATTAGAATGTATACCAAAGAAAGTGGTGTTCGTGAATTTTCAAGGGTTCTTGGAAAAATTTATCGAAAATATCTTTGTATGATGGTAGAAGGAAAAGAGTTACTTGATCCAAATCAATATTTAGAAAGTTATTTAGGAGTTCAAAAATATCATAATAATGTTAATACTGTAAATTCAAAAGGTGTGATGACTGGTCTTGCTTATACTCCATATGGGGGAGACATTGTTAAAATAGAGTGTTTAGCATATCCAGGAGATGCTGCTATTCAAGTTACGGGACTTGTTGGAGATGTAATGGAAGAATCAATTAATGTATCTCTTGGTTATATAAAGGGAAATTATAAAAATTTTAATTTAAATATCGACTTTTTAAATAAAAATACTATACATTTACATATTCCAAGTGGAGCAATAAAAAAAGATGGGCCAAGTGCTGGAATTACTATTGTAACATCGATGCTGTCTTATTTAAAAAATAAAGAAATTCCTAATCGAATTTCAATGTCTGGTGAGATTACTTTAACAGGTAGAATTTTAAAAGTTGGGGGAATTAAAGAAAAAATAATTGCAGCAATGAATAAAAATATAGAAATTATCTTTTTACCTCTTCAAAATAAAGAAGAAGCGATGGAAATATCTTATATATATAAAAATAAGATTAGAGTTGTATTTGTTTCTAATTATATGGAAATTTATCATATTTTATTTGATAGAGAAAAAAATTAAAGTGTAAAAAATAGTAACACCTCTTTTCTAAAAGGAGGTGTTTTTGATATAATAAACAAGTAGAAAATGTGGTGAAGTATGAAAAGAAATGAAGTAGATAGAACTCGTCTTGCTCCTATGATGGCAAAATATATGGAAATTAAAGATAATTATAATGATACTTTAATATTTTTTCGTCTTGGAGACTTTTATGAAATGTTTTTTGAGGATGCTGAAATAGGAAGTCGAGAGTTGGGACTTACTTTAACAGGTAGAAATGCGGGACTTGAAGAAAGAGTTCCTATGTGTGGTGTACCATATCATTCTTATCAAGGATATGCTAAAAAACTTGTTGATAAGGGATATAAAGTTGCTATATGTGAACAATTAACTGATCCAAAAGAATCTAAAGGAATGGTTGAAAGAGATGTTGTTCAAGTTATAACTAAAGGAACTGTAATGGATGATTTTACAGGAAGTATGGATAACAATTATATTGCAAGTATTTTAGAATTTGAAAATGATTATGCTTTAACAATTGCTGATATTTCAACTGGAGAAATTAGTACGATGATTCTAAAAGATAATAATAGTATTTATAGAGAGCTAATTAATCGTGGCATTAAAGAAATTATTTCAGGAAGCAATATGGATAGAGAAATTCTTTATAATCTAAAAACAATATATAATATTTTAGTAACTATTACAGATACTATAGTAGAATATAAAGAATATGATTATATATATAAAGATGTCAAGGATATAAGATTAGTAACTTCTATTAAACATTTATTAACTTATGTAACAGAGACTAAGAAAAGTAAATTAAAATATTTAAAGAAAGTATTTGAAACTAAAGAAGATGATCGATTATTATTTGATTTTCACACTAAAAAAAATTTAGAACTTACAGAAACAATAAGAGATAATACTAAAAATAATTCACTTTTATGGTTTTTAGATAAAACGAAAACAGCTATGGGAGGAAGATTATTAAAACAAAATTTATTGTCTCCTTTTAGAAATCAAAGTATTATAGAAAGAAGATTTAATTATATAGAAATATTTACAACTAATTATATTGTTAAAGAACATATAAGTAGTTGTTTAAATGATATTTATGATTTAGAAAGATTAATAGGAAGAATTAGTTATGGAAATCTTAATGCAAGAGATATGATACAACTTTTAAAATCATTAAAAATACTTCCTAAAATAAAAGAGGAACTAGATAGTATAAAATATGATAAAGAGTTAAAAACACTTGATGGTGTAGTAGAACTTTTAGATAAAAGTATTAATCCGGATGCACCTCTTAGTTTGAAAGAAGGAAATTTAATTAAAGATGGGTATAATAAGGAACTTGATGAACTTAGAAGTATTAAGAAAAATAGTAAAGATTTTATTTTAAATCAAGAAGAGGAAGAACGTGAAAGAACAGGAATTAAGAATTTAAAAATAGGATATAATAAAGTATTTGGATATTATATAGAAGTATCACGTGGAAGTGTAAAAGAAGTTAAACCAGAGTTTGGATATATTAGAAAACAAACACTTACAACTGGAGAAAGATATATTACAGAAAGTTTAAAGATGCGTGAACAAATTATTCTTGGAGCAGAAGAAAAAATAATTAGTTTAGAATATAATTTGTTTAATGAGATAAGAGAAAAAGTTATCGAAAATATTTCGGATATTCAAGAAATAAGTGATATTTTAGGAGAACTTGATTTATTAATATCTTTTACTACTTTAAATGAGAAATATAGTTTAGTAAGACCAAAATTTAATGATAAACACGAAATTCATATTATAGAGGGACGACATCCGGTTGTTGAAGCAGTAAATAAAATTGACTATGTACCAAATGATATTCTTATGGATAAAACATGTGATTGTCTTCTTATAACGGGACCTAATATGGCAGGAAAATCTACTTATATGAGACAACTTGCTATTATTGTTATTATGGCTCAAATAGGATGTTTTGTTCCTTGCAAATCTTGTAATATTCCACTGATTGATAAAATATTTACTCGAATTGGAGCTAGTGATGATTTAGTAAGTGGTGAGTCTACTTTTATGGTGGAGATGAAAGAAGCAAATTATGCACTTCAAAATGCAACCAGTAATAGTTTAATTCTTTTTGATGAATTAGGACGTGGTACGGCAACTTATGATGGAATGAGTCTTGCTTATGCAATACTTGAATACATTCACGATCAAATTCATGCTAAAACTTTGTTTTCTACTCATTATCATGAATTAACTGATTTAGCGAAGAAATTAAAAAAAGTAAAAAATGTCCATGTTGAGGCAGTTGAAAAAAATGGTGAAATAACTTTTTTACATAAAGTAGCTGATGGAGCTGTATCTAAAAGTTATGGTATTAATGTTGCATCTCTTGCACATCTTCCAAATTCGGTAATAAATAAAGCCGAAGAAATTTTAAATACTTATGAATCTAAAAGTAAAAAGAATAAACAATCTCAAGTAGTACAAACGGCTTTTAGTTTTGAAGAAAAATCTTTTATGGAAGATGAAAATATAAAAAAAATTAAAGAACTTGATTTAATAAATACAACTCCAATTGAAGCATTAAACTTTTTATATGAAATAAAAAATAATATTAACTAAAACAAAATATAAAATATAGATAAAATTAAAAAGTACTTGAAATAGAATAATTTATTTGTTATAATACAAAGGAATCGAAGAGGAGGAGAAGAAAAATGGCAAAACTAGGTAATAGACAAAGAAAAACTTTAGTATGTACAGAATGTAATGAAGAAAATTATCGTACACAGAAAAATGTAAAAAATACAACTGATCGTTTAGAAATATCAAAATATTGTAAACGTTGTGGAAAACATACTGTTCATAAAGAAAAAAAATAATAGAAAGTAGGAGACATTATGGTAAATGTAAATGATTTTAAAGTTGGAATGACGATTTCGTACGATGGAAATATTTATATTGTGTTAGATTTTCAACATGTAAAACCTGGAAAAGGTGCTGCAATTGTTAAAGCAAAACTTAAAAATTTAAGAACTGGTTCAATTGCTGAATATACGTTTAATGCAGGAACTAAAGTAGAAACAGCAAGAATTGAGAAGAAACCTATGCAATTTTTATATTCTATGAATGATACTTATTATTTTATGAATATGAATGATTATGAACAAATTGAACTACAAAAATCAGTTATTGGCGATGATGCTAATTTATTAAAAGAAAATTTAGATGTTGATATTATGTTTTTTGAAGGAGAAATGCTTGGTATGACTCTTCCAGATAAAATAGCCATGAAAGTTGTTCATACAGAGCCAGGTGTAAAAGGAAATACTACTTCAACAGCAATGAAAGATGCAGAGCTTGAAAGTGGATTAGTAATAAAAGTGCCTATGTTTATAAATCAAGATGAAATGGTTTTGATTTCAAGTAAAGATGGAAAATATGTCTCACGTGCATAATTTCTTTTTTTATACAATAGTAAAGTCATACAAAAAGTTAAAAAATACCTGTATAGAAAAATGTGAGATATTGCTATTTCACTTAAATGATACACATAAAATAATTTTACAAAGGAAGTATATCAAATAAAAATATGAACATCTTATTGGTAATATTGATATTTTTTGTGAAGAGATATTAAATGAAAGATATCGTGATATGAAAAAATCCATAATAGTTTTGGATTAAGAAGTATTGATAAAAATAAAATATAAAACGATAATTCGACAAAAAAGAACATTAAAGTTTTATAAAATGAACTTGGTGATTTAAGTGAGAAGATTTTATATTTTTAGTGTTAGAGAAGAATTATGTAGTTTGTATGATGAAGCACCTGGTAATTTATATAAAATATTAAATAGTATTTATAAAATGGATAATGAAGAATTAACATATGCTTATCATTTATTTAAACAGTTATGTGTAGGAATAGATAGTTTAGAAATTAGTAATAAACTTTATTTAAAAATGCATAATGATTTAGTTTATACAAAACTTGGTAATGAACATATTATTAATAATTTATATAAAGATGAAGTAAGTATTTTAACAGTTAAGAAAAGTCATCTTGTATTAGATTGTAATTCTTCTTATTCAACATTTTTTAATTTTTTAAATAAATATGATAAAAATTATTTTATATGTGATTTTAAAACAGGTGATTATTTCTTTTTAAAAGATATAGAATTGATTGTCAATTGACTTTATATTTAGATAACTAATTTTTATTTATTTTTTAAATATTATTATAATTAAAATGTTTTTTAAAGGATAAATTTAAATAAAGTTATCTTTTTTGTTAAATTTTTGAAAATTAATTTACAAAATTATTAATTTATGTTATCATACATTATATAAGCATAGAAACAATAAGCAAGGTATTCTAATGCTTGATAAAGAAAGTGAGGTGAAAA
>ONSF01000019.1 GCA_900320425.1 uncultured Eubacteriales bacterium
ATTTTCTTAATTAATTTTTTATTTTTTATATTATTTTTATTTTAAATTTAATATTTATAAATATTGTATATTTACACAATTTGACATCAAGAAAATTTAATTTTCTAACTTACATTCACATTGCATGTCATTTTAATCATGTATTAAATTTAATACTTTTACCATTTTTTATCTATAGTTAAACTAGGTACAAAACAATATCCTTATGAATACTATTTCATACCTAGTTTTTTCTTTATTTTCAATTATTTATGAAAAACTACCCGTAGTTAAGATTAATCTTCTGTTATGATATATGGTTTTGTTTTTGTTCCTTCTCCTCTTAATATTTGTGTTCCATTTTTAAGTGAAAGAGCCGGACGAACGCCCTGATCGTCGCTATAGACACTATAGAATTTCAAGTAGCCGACATTGGTCACGGTGCCCACAACATCAGCGTAGCCACTGAAACGAGCAGGCGACAAAAGCCAGTAAGATTGGTTTGTATATAGGTAAAATTTAAGGTAAAAGTCACTATTTTCATTTGACCATATTGCCCCTGCCATTGCTACTTCATCATATGTGAGTAGTCCAATCGGATATGTTAAATTCCCATTTGCTACAGTTAATCTATCAACAGGACGACTACATGAGAGTACCGGGGTATTTGTATTTTTTATATTATTTGCATCACTTCCATATGTTGATTGGTCATATCTTACTTTTTCATTAAATACAATTGAATAATCTTCCAAATTACTACTATATAATGTTCCAGTTGGTGACCATCCTCCTAAACTTGCTACACTTCGATCATTACACCATTCCGTATCTTCTAAATATTCACCATATTTTGAATTAAGACTATTATCTCCTATTCCCCACCATGTATTTATTACTCCTTGTATTGTTGATGGATTATTTTTAGAATTACTTTCTGTTAGCATCTCATCGAGTATTGTAGATACACTTTTTGTCTTATCAAATTTTATAAAATACCCTCTTCCACTTGTTCCTGATTCAGAATTTTTATAAAAATAGTATCTGACATTTCCAGTATCACCTGATATTCCTGTTGCATCTGGATCGGTTGAATTATAACTATAATGATGAGTATCATTTAACTCAAGAACCGGATCAACTAGCCTTTTTGTCGCCTGATCAACACTACTTCCATAATAGGTCGTCGAATTTAAAGTTTGAGTGGAATATGGATATATTTTACTACTTTCTGGTAAACTATATCCTACATATGCTGGACTATTATAACTACTATTAAATGCTTTCGTTCTGACTGATAATTGAGTTCCAGTTCCTGTTGTTTGATTACATTGTTTCTCTCCATCCACGATAGTTGCTGCTCCATTATATACTAATTTTGTTCCACCAGTTTCTGTTGTTCTTACAATTTTCCAACAACTTTCTGCAAAATAGACATTATTGTTATCTACATTTCCACGATAGAAATAAATTGGATGTTCATCACTTTCAGTTCCTTTAAGAACAAATAATCCATTTCCATTATGAGTTCCACTTACTTTATAGAATTTTATTCCATCTGAATCATTGATAGTATCTGATACTTTACTAATTATTTCATTTTTTTTCATAACAAATTGTTTTGCATCTACAACAATTCTTGCTTTAAAAGTTTGATTCATGTAAGTATTATCAGCACTTTCATCAAGCCAACATTTAACTCGATACTCTATTTCTCCATTTACATCAATTGTTCCATTTTGATCAATATATTTATTATCTCCTAGTGTTTTAGGAGTTGTATATTCACCTGTTCCTTTTTTATCAATATACCTTATTACACTTTTAAATTCAGGATTAGTACTTGTTTCTTCTATATAAATATCATAACTTGCTTTTACATTACCAGTATTTTTTATTGTAAACACTAGTTCACTGCTTCCTTCAATTCCTTCTTCATCACTTATTGGTACAGCATTTTCTAAACTTAAAACATCTATACTACTTTTATCTTTAAATGTGATTTCAAGTCCTGCTACATTCATCGTATAACTTTTAGTTCCTGTTTTACTATCTCTAAGAAGTGCATAACTAGTTCCAAGTAATATAACTAAAGATAATATTATTAAGTATACAGGTAAAAATCTTTTAAATTCATTTGTAAATATTCTTTTCATATTTTTTCCTTCCTTTTATTTATTTAATGCTTTAAATATCCATAAAGCTATCATAAAAATATCTAAAAACCAAATAGCTGATAAAAATATTGTTATAAAACTTGAAAATCCCATTGAAAATGATAATTTTTTATTTGTTTTTATATTATCTAACTTTTGTTCATAATTATCATTATTATCAATTACTTCTAACTTATCAAAAACTAATTTAGAATTAATATTATTAAAACTTAATCTTATTTTTTCTAACATTTCTTTATTAAATTTTTTAAAACTAATTACTCTATTATTTTCCATATAAATAGAATATTTATTGACTTGTTCTTTATCTATTTTTTCATCAATTACTTTTAAATTTCCTTGAATTTTATCTATAATAGTTTGTAAATATTCTAAAAATAATGATTCAGATATTTTTATATAAGTTTTATTTATAGATGAGGATTTATAATAGAAACTAAATTTTATTCCTGTTTCAAGTTTTTCTACTTCTATATTTAAATTATTTTCGTTATCTTTCATTAAATATAAATCTATCACACTTAGTAAATAACTAATATTCATTTTTTACCTCCTCTATTATTCTTTTTAACTATATCATATTTTTTTTATTTTGTATAGATTTTTTATTCAATATTTCCATTATTTTCTTCAAGTTTTACTAAAACTTCTCTTGGTTTAGATCCATTTTGAGGACCTATAATTCCTCTTTCTTCAAGTAAATCTATAATTCTTGCAGCACGATTATATCCTAGCTTAAATCTTCTTTGAAGAAGTGATGCTGAGGCTTTTCCACTAGTAACTACAAATTCAACAATCTCATCATATAAAGGATCATCATATTCTTCTTTTAAATCGGTATTAGCATCAATTTTAGAAGACTCAACTGGAGCATTTAAATTCATCATCTTTTCATCATACATAGCTTTTTGTTGACTAATCGTATAATCAACAATTCTTTTTACTTCTTCTTCAGTAATCCATGCTCCTTGAATACGAGTTGGAGTAGATTCTCCCATTGGAAGAAATAACATGTCCCCTCGACCTAGTAATTTTTCAGCCCCAGTCATATCAAGAATTGTTCGAGAGTCAATTCCAGATGATACAGCAAAAGATATACGAGATGGAATATTTGCTTTAATAACACCAGTTATTACATCAGTTGATGGTCTTTGAGTTGCAATAATAAGATGAATTCCAGCAGCACGTGCCATTTGAGTAATTCTCATAATTGAATCTTCTACTTCTTTAGATGCAACAAGCATCAAATCAGCAAGTTCATCTACAATAACTACAATATATGGCATTTTCTTTAATTTTTCAGAATCAGGTAAAGTTTTATTTTTCTTTTCAATCATTTCATTGTAAGAGCCAATATTTTTTACTCCTTTTTCTTCAAAAATATCGTATCTATCTTCCATCTCTTTAACAATTTTTGATAAAGCTACACTTGCTTTTTTAGGATCAGTTACAACTGGTGCTAGTAAATGTGGTACTCCATTAAAAACCGATAATTCAACTTTTTTAGGATCAACAAGTAATAACTTAACTTCATCTGGTTTAGCATTCATTAAAATAGATGCTAAAATACAGTTTATACAAACTGATTTTCCTGATCCTGTTGCTCCTGCTACTAATAAGTGAGGAGTTTTGTTTATTTCACAGTATTTAGGTTTTGATAAAATATCTTTTCCAAGTGCTACCATTAATTTATTACTAGATTTTTCTGATAATAATTTATCCATAATTTCTTTTACATAAACAGTAGTTGGAGTTTCATTAGAAATTTCTATTCCAACCGTACTCTTACCAGGAATAGGAGCTTGAATTCTAACATCCTTTTTAGCAAGTGCTAGACTAATTTCTTTATTAATTCCTGTTAATTTACTAAGCTTAGTTCCAGCTTTTAGTTCAAGTTCATATTGAGTAATAGCAGGACCAACTGTAACTTCAACAACATGTCCAATTATTCCAAATTCTCTTAATACTTCTTCTAATTTTTGAATATTTTCCTCAATTCCTTTTTGATTATTATTTTTGGTTTTCTTAGGTGGATTATCTAATAAATTTAAAGGTGGTAATTTATAATTTTCATTTGGTTTTACCGGTTCAATAACCTCAAGTTCTTCTTTCTTTTCTTCTTCTAAATTATTCGTATCAACAATCTTAGCTGTTTTTAAATCTTTAATATTAGAAATTACTACTTTTTCTTTTTCTCTTTCATCTTCTACATCATCATGATCATTTATCTTAACATCATAATGTTCTACTTTTTCTTCTTTATCTTTCTTATGAGGCATCATTTCACGACTTCCATCTAAAATCTTCTTAATAACATCAGCAATACTAATTCCTGTTATAATTAAAGCTCCAAAAATAATTAAAACAATATAAATAATCTTTACACCTTGAACATCAAAAAGCATAGCAAATAAACTAATAAAAAATCCTCCGATAAGTCCTCCCCCAATATTTTCAAATGCTAAAGTACGACTAGCACCATTTACAATATCAAAAACATGCATAGAATTTTTAAAAGTTATTTCTAAAGTTTCACGAAAACCATTAAATCCCGAATTAATATATGACATATGTAAAAGCATCAATACTCCAATTACTAAAATATAAAAACCTACTATTTTAGTATTCCAAAAATCAGGATATTCTTTTTTTAATAAAATATAAAATCCTATTAAAATTAATCCTACTAAAAAAATGAAATATAAACATCCAAATAAAAATGCCGAAAATGCACAAATAAGTTCCCCACAAGGACCATATCCACATATTCCAAGTATTCCAAGTAATATATATAAAATACCATAAAGCTCAACTTGATAAGCAAACTTCTTTTTAGAATCTTTTTTCTTTTTCTTTTTTGCCATAAATGTAACCTACCTTCTATAAATAATTATACCATTTCAAAAAAAAATAACAAGATAATCTTGTCATTTTTTATCATAAACCACTGTATCTTTCCATAATTAAACTTTTTAAATTAGTTTTTCTTTTAGTATCCTTATCATTTAAAACAGAATAATCAAACGCTTCTTTTTCTCCTATTAATATTAATTTCTTTTTACTTCTGGTTACTCCTGTATAAATCAATTTTTTATAAAGCATTCTTCCATATTCTTTTAAAATTGGAATTAAAACCGTTTTAAATTCACTTCCTTGTGATTTATGAATACTTATTACATATCCAAGTGTAAAGTTATTAAATGTTGAACTAGTAAATGTTACTATATTGGAATCATAATCCACAACAACTTCTCTTTTTATATTATCAATTTCAATTAATATTCCTATATCACCATTATAAACATTATCATCAGGCATATTCATTAATTGTAATATTTTATCTCCTTCTCTATATAAAGTATCATAAATAATTATCTCTTTCTTAGTATTTGATTTAGGATTACAAATAGATTGCATTACTAGATTTAAATTATAAATTCCATTTAAAGTTTTATACATAGGTGCCATAATTTGAAAATCATGATAATCAAGATTTTTATAAGGTTCAACAATAAGTGATAATTGGTCTTTTAAATTCATACTATTAGATTTATAAAATTGTAAATCCCTATTTCCAAATAAAGAATAATCTATTTCTCCTAAATTAATATCATAAGCTAAATTAATGATATTAGAGTCACTTTCTTGTCTATATAATTTTTCAAGTTTAATAACTGGAAATACTAAAGAATCTATCAAGTCTTTTAAAACCTCTCCTGCTCCAACACTTGGAAGTTGATCAACATCTCCTATAAAAATAATTCTTGTATCATACCTTAATCCTTTTAAAAGAGATTCTAAAAGATAAGTATCTAACATACTAGCTTCATCAATAATGACTAATTTTACATCACTTTTATTATATTCATTTACTTGAAATTTATTTGTATCCTTATTCCATTTTAAAAAACGATGAATAGTACTAGCTTTAAAGTTAGTTGTTTCCATAATTCTTTTACTAGCTCTACCAGTTGGAGCAAGTAAAGCAATCTCTTCAACACTTTTTTTCATAACATCTTCATATAAAGAAACAATTGATTTTAAAATAGTCGTTTTTCCTGTTCCAGGACCACCTGTTATTATTAAAATATTTTTTAAAAAAGCCATAAGGATTGCCAACTTTTGCTTTTCATCATATTCTATTTTTTGACTTTCTTGAAACTTATTGATTTTTTTTATTAATTGATTATTTTTATATATTAAATCTTCTTTATTTTTTAAATAAGTAAGTCTTTTAACAATCGTTTTCTCAGCTCTTTCAAAACTTTTTAATTGATAGGAATTTTGATTTAATTTGCTTATTTTTAAACTTTGCTCTAATTCTTCTAATATTTTATCAAAAATATCTATTTCGATTTGATAATTAATTACT
Organism: uncultured Eubacteriales bacterium; assembly: GCA_900320425.1. Lineage (GTDB taxonomy): Bacteria > Bacillota_I > Bacilli_A > RF39 > UBA660 > RUG591. The sequence continues at coordinate 6,529 of ONSF01000019.1, forward strand.
ACTCGAAGCATTTTATAAATTTCATCATAATTTGAATATGTATCACCACGTTCTTCTGCTAATAATTCCATGGAATAAATTATTCCCGCTTTAAGACGTCTTTCATCATCTACTTTTATATTATTTTTTTTAGCAATTTTATCTATTTGTGAAAAACTAATTTTTTCAATATCATAATATATACTATAAATATCTAAATTGACTATATCAATCGTTGTTTCTTTATAATATTTATAAATAATGGTTGCATCTTTAATTGAAAAGCCAATTTCTGAAAGTCGTAAAATGATATCACTACTAGTATCTAATTCTTTTAATTTAGAAACAATTGTTAAACGATTCTTCTCGGTTAATGATTTTATTTTTAATAAAACATTTTCATCTTCTTTAATTAACCTAATAGCCTCATCTCCTAAAGTTTCATAAATTTTCAAAGCTTTTGCCTCTCCAATTCCTTTAAATAAATCACTAGTAAAAAAGGTTACTATACTATTCTTATCCTCAGGAATTATTTTCTGATAACTTTCAACTTGAAATTGATCCCCATATTTATTATGTTTAGTAAAATTTCCTGTTAATGAATACTCCAAATCTTCTTCTAAATCATAAAAATATCCTGTTGCTGTTATAGTTTTATTATTTAAATAATCTCCTAAATCATTTTCTTTTACTCGAAATAATAAAACTTTATAACTATTATCAGACTGAAATATAATTTTTGAAACCCTTCCTACTACTTTACTCATTAGCCTCTCCTTGACAATTTGGACAATAATAAGTACTTCTTCCATTTATTTTAGAAACTTTTATACCACTATTACAAATAGAACATATTTTTTTAGTATGAACAAGTAGATAATTTTGATAATTTCCCGTTACTCCCAAACTTGATGTATAACTTCGAATTGTTGTTCCACCATGTTTTATGGCAGCAGATAGAATTTCACGCGATGTATCAATTATTTTTTGACATTCTAGTCTATTTAACAAATTAGCTTTTTTAAATGGAGAGATAGAACTTTTAAATAAAACTTCATCTACATATATATTTCCAAGTCCTGATATTATTTCTTGATCTAAAAGAACTGTTTTAATACTAATTCTTTTGTTTTTAAATTTATCCATCAAATAATCTACATCTAATTTATTATTAAATGGTTCATATCCTAAATTTTTTAAAGGAGTATCTATAAATAATTTATCTTTATCTACTAAATACATAACCCCAAATTTACGAACATCTTTATATCTTAAAAAATATCCATTATCAAGTTTAAATACAACATGTTCATGATTTTCTAATTCACATCTTTTAGTATAATAGTATTTTCCTTCCATTCTTAAATGACTTACAAGATAATAATTACTAGTTTCAAACACTAACCATTTTCCATATCTTTTTATATCTATAAAATTTTCATTAACTAACTTTTCTTTAAATTCTTTTAAATTAGTTTTTATCATATCAAGATAATTTACATCAACTTCTAATATTTTTAATCCAATTAAATTTTTCTTTAATACATTTTTTACAGTTTCAACTTCAGGTAATTCTGGCATACATCATCCTCCAAAAACATCTTTATTTTTTAACAACTTTCTAAAAATTTTTTTATTTTTTTATTTTCATGTTTTATTTTACTTCTTTTAATAATATATTTCTTAGGCATTTTTTTTAAAATATTAGTATTATTATTTAATAATTTTGTAAAGTAATAGATAGTTTCTAAATCATTATTCTTTAGTGTTCCAAATAAACAATTATTTTTCTTTTTTCCTTTTTCGGCTCTAAGTACTAAATAAGTAATTTTATTCTCTGTAATAATTTTTTCTTTTTTTATTTCATATCCTATTTTATTTAAATGTTTTCTTACAACTAAAAAATCATTATTCGGAGATAGAATTAAAGTTTTAACATTATTTAAGTTATTTTTATCTAATATTTTAGTAATTAATATACCACCCATTCCAGATATAATTACAGTATCAATATCTTTATCTAAATTAGTAATTCCATCTTTAAGTTCTACTTTTATTTTATCTTGAAAACCATACTTTTTAATGTTTTCTTCAGCAATTTTTAAAGGATTTGGATTAATATCACTTGCAACTATTTTACTATTTTTTAAAGTTTCCATTAAATAAATAGATAAATAGGCATGATCACACCCTACATCAATTATATTTGAATTATCAGAAACAAAAGAGGCTACTAACAAGAGCCTCTTTGATAACTTTATCATTAGTCTGTTAAGAAATCTTTTAATTTACGACTACGACTTGGATGTCTAAGTTTTCTTAAAGCTTTTGCTTCAATTTGACGAATTCTTTCTCTAGTAACATTAAATATTTGACCAACTTCTTCTAGAGTTCTACATTGTCCATCATCAAGCCCAAATCTTAATCGTAAAACTTTTTCTTCCCTTTCTGTTAAAGTTAATAAAACACCTGATAATTCTTCTTTTAACATACCAATTTCTGTATATTCTTCTGGAGACATAGTTCTTTCGTCTTTAATAAAATCTCCAAGATGAGAGTCATCTTCTTCACCTATTGGAGTCTCAAGACTAACTGGATCTTGACTAATCTTATATACTTCACGAACTTTATCTAAAGATATTCCAAGTTTTTTTGCAATTTCTTCATCCGTTGGTTCTCTATTCAACTCTTGAGTTAATTGTCTTTGAACACGAGCAAGTTTATTGATAGTTTCTACCATATGAACGGGAATTCTTATTGTTCTTGCTTGATCTGCTATAGCACGAGTTATTGCTTGTCTAATCCACCAAGTTGCATAAGTTGAGAATTTATATCCTTTTGATGGATCAAATTTATCGACAGCTTTCATTAGACCAATATTTCCTTCTTGAATTAAATCAAGAAATAACATACCACGTCCAACATAACGTTTAGCAATACTAACAACAAGACGAAGATTAGATTCTGCAAGCATCGTTTTAGCATGTTCATCCCCTTCCGTTGCAAGACGAGCATATTCAAATTCTTCTTCACTTGTAAGCAAGTTAATACGACCAATTTCTTTTAAATACATACGAACTGGATCATTTATTTTTATATCTTTAGAATTTGTTAAATCCTCTAAAATTTTATCAGGAGACTCAATTTCTTCTTCAGTAGATACTACTTCTTCTTCATCTTCAGATTTAATTTCAATTTTATTTTCAAGTAATACATTATATAAATCATCTAGGGAATCCGCATCAATATCAAGACCTTTTAATTCATTAGCAAGTTGTTCATAAGTTACATATCCTTTCTCAAGACCTAATTTAACTAATGTTTCTTTTCTTTCTTCAAAAGTTTTAACTTCGCTTATCATTTTTTCTCACTCCCCAATTTAAGTTTCCTGATTTCATCGCTTATTCTAGCTTGTTCTAAAGGATCTACTTCATTTCTTATTAAATTCTCTAATCTTTTGATTTCAAGAGCAACATTATAATCCTTAATTGCTTTTAATTCTTCTAAAATAACCATACTATCAACACTACTATCAAGTTCAAGTGATACAATCTCGTTTAAACAAGACTTTATTTCCTTATTATTTTCCATATAACTAAGAAAATCTGCAATATTAATATAACCATATTTTTCATAAAAATAGGTTATTTCTCGAATAATAGTTCGATATAGCTCATTAGGAAAATAAACACCACTTCTTGAAACGAGTGTTATTATTTCTTTTTTTTCTAACATATAAAAAATTATTTCTTGCATCGTTTTTTCGTATTTATTTTTCCTTTTCGCTTTCTGTTCTATTTTTGGAAGAGGACTTATTTTATTAGTTTTTTCCTTCGACAAAATCTCATTCAACTTTTTTTCCAAAGTATTATACCATACATCTGTTTCTTTCGCAAGATTTTTTAACATAATTTCTCTTTTTATAGAATCATCTTCCATACTAATTTCTTTTAAAACTAGATTAATGTAATTTGTTAAATCATTTGGACTATTAAAATCAACTCCCTTTTTTAAAGAATTAATTTTATAATCATTAAATAAAATAGCACTAGAAAGCAAAGAATAAAATTTTTCACTTCCATATTTTAAAATGTAATCATCAGGATCTAACTTATCTTTTAAAGGAATAACTTTCACATTACATCCATTATCTTTAAGTAATTTCCCGTTTTTAATTGTGGCATTTATTCCAGCATCATCACCATCAAAACACAAATATACATTACTACTAAGTCTTTTTATTAAAGTAATTTGTTCATTGGTAAGAGAAGTTCCCATCAAAGCAACACAATTTTTTATTCCAATCGTATAAGCTCTTATAACAGCCATGAATCCTTCCATTACAATAACAAATTTATCATGTCTAACAGAATCTTTCGCACGACTATAATTAAATAAGTTTTCTCCTTTTTTAAAAATAGGTGTTTCTGTAGTATTCAAATATTTATTTGTATTCTCACCATGATAAATTCTACCTGAAAAACCATTTACTAGCCCAAAGGTATTAGTTAAAGGAAATATTACTCTATTAATATAAGTATCAACATCAAAACTAGTAAGACCTAAGGTATTTAAAAGTTCTAAATCATATCCTTTTTTTACGAGTAAATTGGTTAACATATCTCTTTTATTTAACGAAAGACCAATTCGAAACTCTTTTATAACATCCATATCAAGTTTTCTTTGTTTTAAATATAATCGTGCTTCTTCCCCTTCTTTAGAAAGTAAATTGTTTTGATAATAACTACAGGCAATCTCATAAATATCATATAATTTTTGATTTTTGTTTTCTAATGTTTTAGTATTCGATGCAACTTGAATTCCAATTCTTTCTCCAAGAATTCTAACCGCTTCCATAAAAGAAATATTTTCAAACTTCATTAAAAATTGAAAAACATTTCCTGATTCTCCACATACAAAACATTTAAATATTTGTTTTTCTTTAGAAACTGATAGAGATGGATGATTATCATTATGAAAAGGACAAAGTCCAATATAATTTTTTCCTTTTTTCGAAAGTTCAATTTTTTCTCCAACAAATTCAACAATATCAATATTTTCTCGAATTTTATTAATTAAACTTTGATCCATACTCCACCTCCAAACCATCTCCTATTTTACTCTATTTAAAGAATATTTTCTATAGTTATTTACAATATTTAAAAAAAATAGTATAATGTTAAAGTTAGTTCTGAAACCTTAAAGAAAGGAGGATTTTTTAGTGAAACAAGAAAACGATAAAACTCGTTTTGTTATTTTAGGCGGACTTGGCGAAATTGGAAAAAACATGTATGCATTAGAACACAAAGAAGAAATTATTTTAATTGATGCCGGAATTTCTTTTGCTTCATTATCTATGCTTGGAATTGATTATACAATTCCTGATTATACATATTTAAAAGAAAATGAAGATAAAATTAAAGGATTATTTATAACCCATGGTCACGAAGATCATATTGGAGCCATTCCAATTTTATTACAAACAATTAATATTAAAGCAATTTATGCTCCTAATCAAGCAGCCGAACTTATTAGAATGAAATTAATTGATAGAAATATCCGCTTTGATAATTTAATTACTTACCAATCAGATGATGTTATAAAATTCAAATATTTTATAGTAGACTTCTTTAGAACAACTCACTCTGTTCCAGATTCACATGGAATAAGAGTTAAAACTCCCAACGGAGTATTGGTTACAACAGGAGATTTTAAATTTGATTTAACACCAATTGGACCAGTTGCTGATTTACATAAAATAGCAAGAATTGGCGAAGAAGGTGTTGATTTACTAATAAGTGATTCCACTAATGCATTAAATCCCGGAATGTCAAATAGTGAATCTATTGTAGAAGGTGCTTTAAATGATATTTTTGATACCGAAACTAATAGCAGAATTATTATAGCAACCTTTGCATCTAATATTTATAGATTAAAACATATTGTGGAAACTTGCTATAAACACGGAAGAAAAATTTGTATATTTGGTCGTAGTATGGAAACCAATATTGAAATATCAATTAAAGGTGGATACATCAATCACAAAGAATTATTTATTACTCCAGATGAAGCCAATAGTTTAATGCCTAAAGAAGTTTGCATTCTTTGTACTGGTAGTCAAGGAGAACCACTTGCTGCTTTATCAAGAATTGCCGATTTGGAACATAAACACATTAAACTTAGACCAGATGATGTGGTAATATTCTCTTCAAGTCCAATTCCTGGAAATGCATTAAGTATTTCACGAACCATTAATAAATTATATTTACAAGGAGTTAAAGTTTATACAAATACAACCAACTTTAATATTCATACATCTGGTCATGCTAATAAAGAAGAATTAAAATTAATGATTAGACTTTTAATGCCAAAATATATGTTACCTTTTCATGGAGAATATAGAATGTTAAAAAGTCATGGAGATCTAGCTATTATGTGTGGAATTCCTAAAGAAAATGTATTCATCTTAGATAATGGAGATTCTTTAATACTTGATAAAGGAAAAATATATCCTGGCGAAAAAGTTAAAATGGATGAAATTTATATCGATGGCAATAATGCTTCAGAAGTCGCAAGTCAAGTTTTACGAGATAGAAAAATTATGGCCAGTGATGGAATTTTAGTTATTGTTGCAAACATTGATATGAAAAATAAAAAATTATTATCCAAACCAAATATTGTTACTCGTGGTTTTATTCAAGTAAATGAAAACGAAGAATTAATTAGAATGATTGAAATTAAATCTAGTTTGTTAATTACAGATAAATTAAAAGAACAAACTACATTTACTGATTTAAAAAGTTTTCTACAAACCAATATTAATAGTTATATAATAGAACTAACCGGTAGAAAACCAATTATTTTACCAATCATTTTAGATATTAAAAAGTCATAACTCTAGATATTTATGACTATAAAAATATGTAGAATTTTAATTAATTATTCTACATATTTTTTAAATTTTTGTAGATAATATAAACTACTTCACTACCATTAACTCTATTATCGTTACCACTATTATTATACGACCACCAGAATTTCCACTTTTATAATCATTTACAACCATTTCTTTAAAATCTTTATCAAAATGTTTTCCCATAAAAATAACACCTCACTTTCTTGAGATGTTATTTTA
>ONSF01000061.1 GCA_900320425.1 uncultured Eubacteriales bacterium
AAAAAAATGGAGGTAATTTATGAAAAAATATATGGAAATAATAAATAAAAGTTTTGGAGCGGCATTTTTAATATCACTTGGTGATTATGTGCTTTTGAAAATAGGAAATCCTTTGGGACCAATTTTATTTGCTTTTGGATTACTTGGAGTTTGTTATATGGGACTTAATTTATTTACAGGAAAATGTGGATTTTTAATTGAAGATAAAATAAAAATTAGAGATTTGGTAATAATATTATTAGGTAACTTGTTATTTGGTTATTTTATAGGATATTTATATTCTTTTGTAGATAATGAAGTTGTTACTAATGCTTTAACAAAAGTTTGTAGTTGGGATATATCGTTTTCTTTCTTTATGAAATCTCTGCTTTGTGGAGTAATTATGTATATAGCAGTATTTATGTATCGAAAAAAAACACCCTTAGGAATAATATTTGGTATTCCCCTTTTTATATTCTCGGGATTTCAACATTCTATTGCAAATGCAATAACAATGGGAATTGCAAGAGATTTTCATTTTTCTATATTTTTATGTATTTTAGGAAATTTTGTTGGATCTCTTGTAATGTGGTTTTTATCTAAAGATTATAAAAATAAAGAATAAAAAAAGCCTTATACTTGTTATAAGACTTTTTATTATGCAAAACAGCTGTTTTTCATAATATTTTAATCATGGTAATTTGTAAACAAAAGACCAATATTAATTAAACCTGTTACACCAACAAGAGTATAAATTAGACGACTTAAAGCAGATCCAACACCAAATATTGCATCAACAAGATTTAAATCAAATATACCTATAAATCCCCAATTTACAGCACCAATAATGGTAATTACTAAGGCTACTTTTTGTAATGTTTGCATTATTTCCTCCTATCACTAACTATCTTAAACAAAAAAAATATTTTTATTCATGAATATTTAAAAAACTATAAAATATAATTAACTGAAAAGAAAGAAAAGGGGTTAAAAATGAAAAAAATATTTGTATTTTTGATGTTAATTAGTATTCTCTTTTTAACAGGATGTGGAAAAGAGAATGCTGAAAGTGTATTTAAAGATTTAACAAATAAAATAAATAAGCTAAATGGTTATACACTTTCTGGTTCTTTAGAAGTAAAGAATAACAATAGTAATTATACTTATGATGTATCAGTTAGTTATATGAAAAATGATAAGTATAGAGTATCACTTGTAAATACATCTAATAATCATGAGCAAGTAATACTTAGAAATGATGATGGAGTTTTTGTTCTAACACCAAGTTTAAACAAAAGTTTTAAATTTCAAAGTGATTGGCCATATAATAATTCTCAAGTTTATATTTTAAGTTCTATTATTGATGATTTAAATAAAGATAATGAATTAAAAAAAGAAGAAAAAGATGGAAAATATATTTTTACTAGTAAAGTAAATTATCCTAATAACAATAAATTAACAACTCAAATAGTTACGGTATCTAAAGATTTATTTATTGAAAAAATTGAGGTTTTAAAGGATGATGGAACGGTAGAAATGACTTTTACAATTAATAATACTGACTATAATCCAACATTTGATGAAGCTTATTTTGAAGTAAATAGTATTATTAATAATAAAAGTAATGATAACAATGTAGAAAGTAAAGATAATACGGAAAATAGTAAAAATACTAATGAAAATTCTAATTCAGTAACATGTGATCCTAAAATAGATACTAATTGTAAAACAGAAAATACTAATGAAAATTCAAAGAATAATACTAATAATTCTGTTGATAATAATAGTAATAAAACAGCAACAAATCAAAGTAATAAAAATCAAGATAATACATTAAAATCAATGACTTTAAACATTAATATGTCAATGAATGGATTAGAAAATGATAAAGATAAAAAAATAAATAACACAGCAAGTTTAGAAGATGTTATTTATCCACTTTATTTACCTACAGGTACTGTATTAAAAGATCAAGAAAAAGTTAGCAAAACCGACGGAGAAAGAATCATATTAACATTTGTTGGAGATAAAGGCTTTACATTAGTTGAGGAAACCGCAACCAAAGAAAAAGAATTTACAATAATTCCAACTTATGGAGAACCAGGATTCGTGAATGATACGATAGGAGCTATTACAGATAATTCTTTAAATTGGATTAGCAATGGGGTTGAATACTATATGGTATCTGATGTTATGAATACAATTGAACTTTTAGATGTTGCTAATTCTATTAATGTAACAGCAGTTGCTAATTTAAAATAATTAATGCATAATTTGCATTAATTTTTAGTATGATAAAACTTTTTTAGATTTTGTATATCCTTTAGGTGATATTTCAAGTAATTTAGCTTCATAAAAGTAACTATTATTGTTAGTTAATATATTTGTTTTTTTAGATAAATTTAATCTATTTAAGTAATAATTAGTTAAGTAAAAAACTCCAATTAATATTCCATTTATATAAATTGTTATTTTGTTTCCATTAAATTTAATATTTTCTTTTTTAATAATAAAATTAATATAATTTTTAATGTTTTTAATATTATTAGGATTATTAATACAATCATAAAAAAAATTAAAAGTTATAATTAAATTATCTTTATTTATTTTATATTTTGCTTTCATATTATAATTATGTAATTAAAAAAAATATTTATTCAAAATATTATAATATCATGTCAATAACTTTTGAAAATGTCCCAAAATTTTCAAAACATTAACGGGAAAAATTTAACCCGTTTTTTTCTTATAAATTTATGTCC
>ONSF01000020.1 GCA_900320425.1 uncultured Eubacteriales bacterium
TAATTCTAAGAATTCTAACAATGTTTTACTACTTTCTAATAACTTTCCTTGATATTTTTCTACTACTTTTATTTCTTCATTTATACTATCTAAGTCTTTTTTAAAATCATCTTCCGTTTTATAAATTGCTGTTAAATCCCATGTATCTTTTACCTCAATTTCGCGTCTTAATTTTTGTTTCACTTTTTCTCCTTTTTATTTAAGATAAGTCCTAGATTACTAGGACCTATCTATTCTTTATTTTATTATTTTTCTTCGTATTCTGCATCACTTACGTTGTCGTCTTTTTTCTCTTCACTGGTATTTTCTGTTGCATCTTGATTTGGATTTACTCCCTCATACATCTTGGCACCAAGTTGCATTAATTTTTCTTGTAATTTATCTTTTTTAGATTTTATATCATCTAAATCGTTCTTTTCAATTGCATCTTTTAACTCTTTAACTAAAGATTCAGCTTCACTCTTTTCAGAGTCTGTTACTTTATCACCTAAATCTTTAATCATTTTTTCAGTTTGAAATACTAATTGTTCAGCTTCATTTTTAGTATCTACTTCTTCTTTTCTCTTTTTATCAGCTTCTTTATTAGCTTCTGCTTCTTTCATCATACGATCAATTTCATCATCTGATAAATTGGTATTAGAAGTAATCGTAATTGATTGTTCTTTGTTTGTACCTAAATCTTTTGCAGTTACATGAACAATTCCATTTGCATCTATATCAAACTTAACTTCTATTTGTGGAACACCACGAGGTGCGGCAGGAATTCCTGTTAGTTGGAAATTACCAAGAGTTTTGTTATCACTTGCCATAGAACGTTCACCTTGTAAAACATGAATATCTACAGCAGGTTGATTATCAGCAGCAGTTGAAAATACTTGAGACTTACTTGTTGGAATCGTTGTATTTCTTGGAATTAATACTGTCATTACTCCACCAAGTGTTTCAATACCAAGTGATAATGGTGTTACATCAAGAAGTACGATATCATTTACTTCCCCTGTTAATACTCCACCTTGAATAGCTGCTCCCATGGCAACAACTTCATCAGGGTTAACCTCTAAGCTTGGTTCTTTTCCAAGTTCTTTTTTAACTAAATCAAATACCATTGGAATACGAGTTGATCCTCCAACAAATATTATTTTATCAATATCATTTTTTGTAAGTTTAGCATCTTTAAGGGCATTTCTTACTGGTGTTAGAGTTGATTCTACTAAATCTCTTATTAAATCTTCAAATTTAGCACGTGATAAAGTTACATCTAAATGAAGTGGTCCTGACTCGTTTTGAGAAATAAATGGTGCTGATACTTGAGTTGATGTCATACTACTTAAATCTTTCTTAGCTTTTTCACTTATTTCTTTTAATCTTTGCATAGCCATGGTATCTTTTGATAAATCAACACCTGTATCATGTTTAAATGTTTCAATCAAATAATCCATGATACGTTTATCAAAATCGTCTCCACCTAAACGATTGTTTCCAGCAGTTGACTTAACTTCAAATACTCCGTCTCCAAGTTCAAGAATTGAAACATCAAATGTTCCTCCACCAAGGTCATATACTAAAATAGTTTGACTCTTATCTTGTTTATCCAAGCCATATGCAAGTGCTGCTGCTGTTGGTTCATTAATAATTCTTTCTACTTCAAGTCCAGCAATTTTACCAGCATTTTTTGTTGCTTGACGTTCAGCATCATTAAAGTATGCTGGAACAGTAATAACAGCTTTATCAACTTTTTCACCTAAATACTTTTCAGCACTTTCTTTTAAATTAGAAAGAATCATGGCACTTATTTCTTCTGGTGTATATTTCTTTCCTTCAAGTTCAAATTTATCACTTGTTCCCATAGAACGCTTTACACTTGATTTTGTATTGGGATTAGTAATTGCTTGACGTTTTGCAGCATCTCCAACAATTATTTCTCCATTTTTAAACGCAACAACTGATGGAGTTGTACGATTTCCTTCAGCATTTGGAATAACAGTTGCTGTTCCTCCTTCTAGTACAGATACACAACTATTTGTTGTACCTAAATCAATTCCTATAATTTTACTCATAATTCATCTCTCCTTTTCATTATTTACTCTTTGAGTTTTTATTATATTTTTTAACTTTTGTTTTATTATTTTTATTTATTTTTTTATTTTCTTCCAAGTTAGCTTTTACATTAGTAAGTACTTGTATTTGATCTTCATAATTTAAAGTCTTAAATTCTTCTATAAACATATCTAAATATTTTAAATTTGAATCATAAATATATTTCAAAAGATACATACTAACAAGAAAAGTTTTACTTGAAAATACTTCATCAAACATATCATCTACACATTCTTTCATAGTATCAGGTAGATTTTGATTCATTAATTTTTCCAATTTTATTCACTTACCTTAACAAGGGCAGGTCTAATCATTTTATCTTTTAACATATATCCCTTTTGTAAAACCTCAACAACCGTTTCTCTTTCTATTCCATCAACATGTACAGTCATTAAAGCTTGCATAGTATTGGCATCAAACTTTTTATTTAAGCAATCGATTTCTACTACTTCATATTTCTTTAATAGTTCAATTAGATGAGAATAAATTAATTTAAATCCATCCAAAAATTTTGATAATTCATCATTTAAGTTTGTATCATCAAGTTTAATTGCTCTTTCAAAGTTATCTACAATGGGTAAAAGTTCAGTAACAATTTCTTGATTTGAATACTTAAACATATTTGCTGTTTCTGCTTCTCTTCTTTTTTTATAATTAGCAAATTCTGCCTGACTATACAATACTTTATTTAATAATTCTTCATTTTTCTTTTTTAACTCTTCTATTTCTTTTTCTTTTTTACATTCTTTCTTATGTTCATGTTTTTCTTTTTTACATTCTTTTTCTTCTTTTTGAAGAGTTTCTACTTCATCATTTTCTTTCTTTTTTTTCTTTAATTCATTATCCATAAACTCACCTTTCAATCTGTTTTTTAATATAATCAAGTAAATTTACTACTTTATCATATTCCATTCTCTTTGGTCCTATTATTGCAATCGTTCCTGAATCCTTATTAGTTTTGTAATTAGTTTTTATAACTGTTACATCTGGATCCATTTTATTTTCATGACCAATGTAGATATTTATATCATTATTTTCTTCTTCAATATTTTGAAGATTTTCAACATCATCTAGCTTTGAAAATAAGTCTTCAACTTTTTCAAGATTATTAAATTCTTGATGTTTTAAAATGTTGTTCTTGCCAACAACTGATACATTTTTAGAACTAATATCTGTAAATACATCATAGAATGCATTATATAACATTTCATGTTGTTTTACATATCTTCCAATAACAGGTTTTATTTCAAACTCTAACTTACTACTAACTTCATCCATCGGAGTTCCAACAATTAAATCATTGATTAATTTAACTGTTTTCCTAACTTCTTCAAGACTTACTCCCGTTATCTCAATATTTTTATGCTCAACATATCCTTGATCAGTTACAACTATAACAACAACAATATTAGAGTCAACTGGAACTATGCTAATTTCTTTTAACTTATTATCATGGCTTTTGGTGTCTAAAACAACTGATGTATAGGAAGTCATATCTGATATTAACTCTAAACTTTTTGAAAGTACATCAGATAATTCTAACTTCGTATTATTAAATACCGTTTGAAGTTTAAATACCTCTTCTCCATTTAATTCCTTAAGTTCCATTAAATTATCAACATAATATCTATATCCTGCTTCACTTGGAATACGACCACTTGAAGTATGTGTCTTCTCAAGAAGTCCCATTTCTTCTAACTCTTGCATTTCATTTCGAATTGTTGCACTTGAACAATTAAGCTTATCACACAAAAGTTTTGAACCAACTGGTTTAGCAAGTTTAATATATTCAGTAACAATTAACTTTAAGATATTCTCTTGCCTATTAGTTAACATCACGACCTCCTAGCACTCTATAATTTCGATTGCTAAAATCATTATATGCAAAAAATTAGCACTTGTCAACCCTTGAGTGCTAATTTTTTTAAATAAGTTAATTTTTTTAAATATTTTTTTCTTCTTTTATTAACCAATCAATTATATTAATTACTTTTATACCATTAAAATTATTACTAATTAACCTATCCATAGTTAATATAAATTTTTCATAATTATCATCTATACTTTCCAAACTTCTTATTTCACGTAATTTTACTTGCTCATCTTTTAATGTTTGCGTTACTTGATAATATCTTATATCATTTGGATTTTCTGCAACAAAATTTACTTCATAATCATTAGTTTTACCTATATTTACTTTGTAACCTCTCCTTAACAATTTCAAATAAACTATATTCTCTAATAAACGTCCTTCTTCTATATTTCTAAAACCCATAATTATATTTCTTAATCCAATGTTTGAAATATAATATTTACCTAATGTTTTGGGTAACGCTTTACTTTTTATATCTGTTCTTGAAGCTTTATACATTATAAATGATTTTTCTAATATATTTAAATAATTATCTATAGTTTGATGATTAGATTTTTCCATTATTTTATTGCTATTTAAATAATCACTGATTTTAGTAGACGATACAGAATTACCAATATTATTTGCTAAATATTTTCAAGAAGTGCAGTATCTTTTATATTATTTCTATCTATTATATCTTTTTTTACAATTGTATTATATATATCATTTAAATAAGATAATACTAATTCATCATTATCCTTTATTAATGTTATTGCAGGTAAACCACCATATTTTAAATACTCATTAAATTTTACATCCAAATTATTATTATCATAATTATTAAATTTCAAATATTCTTTAAAAGATAAAGGATACATCTTTATTTCTATATATCTTCCAGATAATAAAGTTGATAATTTCGAAGATAAAAGATAAGCGTTAGAACCAGTTATATATATATTCAAATTAAAATCTACCATAAATGCATTAATTGCCTTTTCCCAAGAATTAACATTTTGCACTTCATCTAATATTAAATACATTTTATCTTTTTTTATTTTATTTTTTACATATTTATATAAATCTTTATAGTTCTTAATATCATCATAAATTGCTGATTCAAAATTTATATGTATAATATTTTCTTCTTTTATATTATTACTAAGCAAATACTCCTTAAACATTAATAAAAGATTGGTTCTAGTATTTTTATTATAAATTTTAAAGTTGTTATAATACAGAATCTTTTTTTATTGTGCAAACATCAAAGAAAAAATAGTACAAAAGTACTACTTTATTTGGTTTTCTTTATTAAATATCAGTTCTATGGAAAAATCATTATATTTTTGAACACATACTGAAATTAACAATTGATCTCTTGTTAAACTTATATTATAAATTAGCATATCAACTATTTTTCATAATTTTTGACATATTTTTACTTAAAACCTCTTTCATATTCTCAATCTCCTTTATACTATTTTCATTCATTAAATTACTATTAAATAAATAATCATATCTAAATAAAGTAAATCCATAGTAATTTGATAAATTTTTAGAATAAAGTATTTCTCTTTTTATAATATTACTATTATTTATCCATTCATATTTTCCACTTTTAGCATAATTATCTTCTATTCCCACTTTATAAAAAGCAAGAACTGGCACTAATTTTACATTATTTTTGATATAAGAATTCCATTCTAAAATAGTTTTTTCAAAAGGTTTTAGTTCATTTTCAAAACCATAATAAACCTGAGGCATGATAATATCAATATACCCCTCTTCCATAAGCCAAGTTTTTACATCTGCAAAATGCATATTATAATTATTTTCAATATTTCCATCTGGTGAAATTGAAAAAATAATATCTTTATTATATTCTTTAATTAATTTATAAATACTTCTAATTGTTGTATTTATTATATTTAACCTAAACTCTTCAATTGAAATATTTTTATCAATAAAATTCTTTTCATAATTTCCTATATCAATTTCTAAATCTTCATAAAAATAATCATCAAAATGAATCCCATCAACCTTATAATTAGATATAATTTCATAAATTTGTTTTAATAATAAATCAATTACTTTAGGACTAGCTGGATTATAATAAATTCCTGTTGTCGTAATCTTTGCATCATTTGTTTTTAGCATAGAATAAGCAGGATTACTTGTTGAAATACTATCTATACTTGTACTACTACTTATTCGATAAGGATTAATCCAAGCATGAACCTTAATTTTTCTTTCGTGAGATTCTTTTACAAAATAATCTAAATAATCCATTCCCGGATTATTACCTTCAACACCACTTAAAGTATAAGAATATGGAAAAATATTTGATTTATAAATAGCATCAGAAAATGGCGATACTTGTAAAAAGATTGTATTAAATCCTAAAGATTTTATATTATCAAGCATTTTATTAATATAAGCTTTATTAATATTTAAAGAATTATCTTTAAAATATGTTAAATATTCAAGATATGAAATATAAATTCCTTTTATTTCAGAGTCATCTACTATATTTTTTTCTTCCTTATAATTTTTTTTACTTAAAACAAAAGCATTTCCAAATAAAAAAGTTATAGATATTAAAAAAACGACAAATCCTTTTTTCATAAAATCACCTACTAATTTTATAAAAAGTATTTGTCGAATATACTCGAATTACATTCTATCTACCATATCAATTGCTAAAACATTTAATAAATTAGCTAATACTTGATAAACTAATTCTAAAAGAGCAATATAAGAATTTTTAATATCTTCGTTTTTTTCTTTTAAAACGGAATTATTGTTATAAAATTTATTAAATAAACTACATAGTTCAAATAAAAAGTCTGTTATATAATTTAAACTTTTTTCTAAATAACTTCTATTTAATACTTTAGAAAGTTCAAGTAACTTTAATAAAATATTTTTAACTTCTATATTAGATATATCACTTATTTGATAATCTTTCTTTTCTACTTTAGAAAGAATAGATTTCAAACGAACTCCTGTATATAAAAGATATGGGCCTGTTTTTCCATCAAATGATGAAAATTTTACTTCATCAAATATATAATCAGTCATACGATTACTCATTAAGTCAGCATATTTTAAAGTTGCAATTGTAAGTTTTTCTGCAATGTCTTCTCTTTCTGATCCTGTTATTTCTTCTTTTATTTTAGGTTCAATAACTTCTTTTATTAAGCTAATTAAAGAAGATAATTCCATAACTCCACCATCTCTTGTTTTATATGGTTTACCATCACGTCCATTTATAGTACCAAATCCTAAATGATATAGTTTAGTATCTTCCTTAACAAGTTTTGATTTATATGATGCACGAAAAATTTGTTCAAAGTATAATGATTGTCTTGAATCAACAACATACCATATTTCATTAGGATTAAATCTTTTCATTCTAGAATATATTGTTGCTAAATCTCTTGTTGCATATATTGTTGCACCATCTTGTTTGATAACAATTAAAGGAGGCATTTCTTTGGTGTCTGATTCAAATTTTACATCCATAACCATGGCACCATTTGATTCATATAAATAGGGTTTTAATACTTCAAGCATCTTTGGTACATCTTTAAAACTATCAAGTTCTCCTTCCCATAAATCAAATTTGCAATTTAATCTATCATAAACTTGTTTTATAGAGGTACTTGAAATATCAACAAGTTGTTTCCATAAAGCAAGATATCTTTTATCTCCTTTATCAATTAAAGCTGTGATATTTCTTACTTCATCCATCCTCTTTGGATCATTACTAGCAGCAATATTTGCAGCAACATACATTTCTCCTAAATTTTTTGGTGTATATGAAACTTTAGGATATTCTCCTTGATAGTTTGGATCAAAGAAAGCTAAAGATGGTTCTCTTAACTTAATTTCACTAATAAGCATTCCGGCTTGTCTTCCTAAATCTCCTAAATGTACGTCACTTATCGTATGAATTCCAAGTATCTTACAAAGTCTATTCAAAGCTTCTCCAATATTTGCTGATCTCATATGTCCAACATGAAGCGCTTTTGCAGCATTGGCACCTCCATAATCTAAAATAATAGTTTTCTCATCTTGTTTATCAATTAATTTAGAAAAATCAGTTTTTACTTCATTAAAGTAATTAATTAAACTGTTACTATTAAACGTAAAATTAATAAAACCAGGTCGTGCAATATTAACTTTTTCAAAATCATTTCCTAACTTTTCTATAATTTCTGTTGCAATATCAAATGGGTTTTTATGATAAATTTTAGCCAGTTGCATAGCCGTATTAATTTGAAAATCTCCAAGTTCTTTTTTACTACTTGGAAGAATTTGGACATCCATTTCATAGCCTAATTCTTTTAAAATATTTTCAACTTCTCTTTCTTTTTCTTTTAAATAACTCATAATTCCTCCTAAAAAAAGAATTCTACTTCCTAAGGACGATTTACCGTGGTACCACCTTATTTCATAGAATTCTATGCACTCTTTTGATAAAGGGATATTCCCTGAAATATAAAAGATACGTTCATAAGACAATACAAGAATTTTCACCAACCATTCTCTCACTAGAATATTGCTTTCTTATTACTACTTCTTTCTCAATTTCTTGATATAAATATATTACAAATTATGGTTCTTGTCAATATATTAATTTAATTCTGTAAAATACATTACAGAAGTTAAAGCACGTCCTCCTCCAGTAACCGATGTTAATTTTTTAGTACCTCGAGGTTTAAAAAATGTTGCAGTTGAACCGCCACCATCTAAATTAGCAACAGTCTTACAACCAAGTTTTAACAAATAATTAGCAACCGTATTGGTTGTTACTGATCCACTCTTTAATCCATTTATTGATGTAAGTAAAATAAAATTATTACTATCTAATTGACATATAGCTTGTCTTCTTGCAAGTTCACTATACAAACTATCTGATTCTAATTTAACTACTTTGGAATTTTCTACTAATATAGATCTAAATGAAAATGTATTTTGAACTCCTGAATCAATTACTTCCTGAAATATTTTTTTCCTTTCACTTGAAGTTTTATTTTTTAATAAAGGAATATATTTTAATTGGTTATTGGTATCAATGTAATAAATTTGTCTATTTACAGGATACCTATCATAATCATTAATAATAACTTTTCCATTATAAATTAGTAAAGCAGAAGGTTCTTTTAAATTATATTCAGGATATTTTTTAGCAAGATCATTCCAATATATATCATTTACAATAGCACTAGCATTAAAACCAAGTACAATCTTATTATTTAAATTATTATTCTCAACAGCTGTTGATAAAAGTTTTTCTGGTACTTTAGAACTTCCACTTGTTAATTGTTTTTTTAATTGATTTACAGGATCTTTTGCCCAAATATAAGATAAATAAAATCCATCATTTTTAGTAATATATACTTTTAATGTATCAGATTCAGCTTTATAACTAATACTGCCGCTAGGCTTTCTAACCGGCATAGTTTCATAGTTAATTGAACAATTAATTTTTGTTGTTTTATTATTAGTTCCAGTTAATATAACATAAGCATCTCTTAAATATTTATCAGTTGAATAAACA
The DNA here is from genome assembly GCA_900320425.1 of uncultured Eubacteriales bacterium. Lineage (GTDB taxonomy): Bacteria > Bacillota_I > Bacilli_A > RF39 > UBA660 > RUG591. Next base: position 9,519 of record ONSF01000020.1, read on the forward strand.
TTACTTGTAGTTATAATTCCATTATAATTGTAACTTTTAATAGAACTGTTTGAAGTCACTTTAACGGTTGTTTTAAAATCTTTTAAAGTTGCAACACAACTTCCAATTGGAGAATTTGTATCAATAGTCTGTGCTGGGGGGACTACAGTTGGATTTTTAGAGCTAGTTTTATCAATTTTATCTACTTTAACTTCTTTAATTATATAATTTAAATTTTTATCATAAATTAAAAATTTATAAGTTCCATTTTTTTCTATTACATAACTTGATATTTTATTTTTAGATACCCCTCCATTTGGATATTTAATATAATAGAAATTATCTCCTGTTACAGTAATTGTTAAAGTTATATTATTATTAGTTACAACAGTTGGATTTCCGCTTACTAGAGCTTCTAATATGCTTTCTTTTACAATAATTGTTCTTGCTTTAGTATATTTATTTCCATTTTCTAAATCAAGTTCGTAAGTAATAGTATAAGTACCTGCTTTATTCGTATTAACAATACCATTTACTTTAACAGATGAAGTAATATCTCCAAATCTTGTATCATATGCTTCATATCCTGCTTCTATATATGCATCCCCAAGATTTAAAACCAACATACTTTCACCTTTTAAATTAAAAGTAGTTTTTCCCTCTTCTTGTTTAGAAATATTGGTTTCTTCTTTTTCTTTTACAATAATTTTTCTTTGTTCTTTAATTCCTTCAATTTCATAATTTATATAATAAATTCCAGGACTATTAATATCAATATTTGAAGGAGTAACTAAAACTTCATTTTTTTTAACTTCCTTAGTATTGGTAATTGCATAATAACCTGGTTCTATATAAGTATCTCCTTCTTCTAAAACAATTTCTTTGCTTCCAAATAACACTAATTTTTCAATTTTTGTAGATTCTACTACTTCATTATTTATAGACAAATCATTTCTACTATTTGAATAATATATAAAGGCTAAAACTAATAATATTAATAAAATTAAAATAATTCCAATTTCCTTTTTATATTCTTTAATCTTTTCCATTAAAAAAACACCAACCTACTCTTTCTTTTCAATTTGTTTTAATATATGATATAGTTCATTAATAGGAAGTCCTACTATAGAATAATAATCACCTTCTATTTTAGAAATATATTTACCAAATTCTTCTTGAATAGCATATCCTCCAGCTTTATCTAAACTTTTTTTGGTATCAATCCAAGTTTTAATTTCTATATCAGTTAGTGAGTCTATATAAACTTTAGCACTACCTTGTCTTTGAAAAATTTCTTCTTGATTATTTTTTATAGCAATAACCGTTAAACAAGAATATACTTCATGATAATCACCACTTAACATTTTTAACATCTGATAAGAATCATCATAAGACTTAGGTTTTCCCAATAATTTACCTTTATAATCTAATACTGTATCACAAGAAATAATAATTCTATCTCCTTTCGTTTTATTTTTAACATCAAGGGCTTTTTCTAAACTAATATTAATTCCATTTTCAAGGGGAGTTAATAAATTATTTTTAACTTCTTCTTTTTCTGAAACTATTACTTCATATTTGATATTCATCATTTTTAATAATTCTTGTCTTCTTAAAGACTTAGATGCAAGGATTATTTTCATAGAATCACCTACCTTTTCTATTAATATTTTATCATTAAATATTATTTCTGAAAAGGAATTTTTAATAGTTTTTTTAATATAATTAAAATATGAAAACTATAGAACTATTAATAATTAGTATTGCTCTTGCAATGGATGCTTTTTCGGTTTCTATTTGTAAAGGATTAAACATGACTTATAAATTTAGACGAAATAGTTTAATTATTTCTCTTTCCTTTAGTATATTTCAAATGCTTATGCCTCTTATAGGTTATTTTTTAGGTTCTAAATTAAATCATTATTTTATAACATTCAATCATATGATTGCTTTTGTAATTTTATCTATTATAGGAATTAATATGATTAAAGAATCTTATAGTAAAGATGATATTAAAACAGGACTTTCTATTAATGAATTAATAAGTTTAAGTATTGCAACTAGTATTGATGCCATGGCAATAGGTCTTACTTTTTCATTTTTTAAAATTAATTTATTAACAACTATTCTCCTAATAGGAATTATAACTTTTATACTTTGTTTTATAGGAGTTAATTTAGGTAAATATCTAGGTAAAAATCATGAAAAAAAAGCCCAAATACTAGGAGGTATTATCCTAATTATTTTAGGCTTAAAAAATTTAATTGAACATTTTTAAAACGATTTATTATAAATCTTCCATTTCATTTTTAGTAAATTCATACAAAGATATACTTACAGCATTATCAAGGTTTAAACTATCAATATTTTTTGTATGTTTAATAATTAAAGGTGTACCGATTTCAAGATAAGAATTATCAAGTCCTGATGCTTCAGGTCCAAATACTAAAGAATATTTATTTGGAACTTTTATATCTTTTAAATTAGTAGTTGCCTGTAACATAAAAGGATATACTTCTCTATCTTTAATATTTTTATAATATTCTTGGAAAGAATCAAAATATTTAAAATTAAGATTAAAAATAGCTCCCATAGAAGATCTAATTACTTTAGGATCAAAGATATCAACGGCTGGTTTTATAATAACTAAGTTTTTTATACCAAAGCCAATGCTACTTCGAATAATAGTTCCCAAGTTTCCCATATTACTTGGATTTACAAGAACAATATGATTTTCATCATAATCTATTTTTTCTTCGAATTTTTGAAATACACCAATCACATAGCAATTTTCTTTATCACTTAAATTATTAATTGTCTTATCACTTTCTATAATTTCAATATTATTTTTATTACATATTTCAATTATTTTTTGATATGTTTCATTTCTTTCTTGCTTAGAATGAATATATATTCTTTTTGTTATATCAGGTCTTTTTAGTAATAATTCCAAAGTTAAGGTTGTTCCTAATGTATAACTTTCTAAATCACTTTTCTTATATTTTTTCATATTACTCCTTGTAATTTACTAAAATTACATCTTCTCCTATTCTTTCTATATTTTTATAATCAATATCTACCTTATTATTTCCTTTAAAAGAGAAAGCTCCTTTAAAAGGAACTAGTAAAAAAGATAGTATTTGTCCAGTACTAGGATCAATTTTACAATCAATTATATTTCCTATCTTTTTTCCATTTAAAATATTAATAACATCTTTATTTTGAAAATCTGATAAATTCATGATATCACCAATAAAGAATATGTAAATAGATTTATTTTATTTCATAATAATCGTCTATATTAATATCTATTTTGTTATCATCTTTTTTATACAAAGTAAATAAAGTATCCCCAATTTCTACTTTCTCACCAACTAATTTATTTAAAACTATTCCAACACTATAATCAATCATATCTTCTTTAGATACACGACCAGCACCAAGAAAGCAGGAAAGACGTCCTATATTTAATGCATTAATAGTTTTAACAATTCCGTTTCGTGAAGCTTTTATTTCATCTGTATATTGACTTACCTTTAAAGAATTAATATCTCCACCCTGATATTTTACAAATTCTAAGAATTTTTGATAAGCCCGTTTAGAATCTAGAACTTCTAATACTTCCTTTTCTGCATCACTTAAACTTATATTTTTAGCAATAGCAACCATTTCTTTAGATATTTTAACAGATAAATCACGAAGAGCACCAGTTTTTCCTTTTAAAACCTCCATAGCTTCTATAACTTCTAAAGCGTTTCCTATATTTGAACCAAGAGGAATATTCATATCACTTATTTCACATATTGTTTCTTTATGATAATATTTTCCAATTCTTTCCATAATATCTTTAAGTTTTAATGCTGAAGCCATATCTTTCATCATCGCACCATTTCCACATTTTATATCAATAAATATTTTATCAGCTCCTCCAGCAATTTTTTTAGACATAATACTAGATGCTATTAAAGGAATTGAATCGGTTGTTCCTGTTACGTCCCTTAGGGCATATATAACTTTATCTAAAGGACACAAATTCTTGGTTTGACTTGTTACAGCAAATCCAATATCTTTAATTTGATTTAAAAATTCCTCTTCGGTTAAACTTACTCTAAAACCTTTTATACTTTCTAATTTATCAATAGTTCCACCAGTTATTCCAAGACCTCGTCCAGACATTTTAGGAACAACAACTCCACATGATGAAACAATTGGACCAATAATTAAGGTTATTTTATCTCCTATTCCACCTGTTGAATGTTTATCAACTTTAATTCCTGGAATATTTTTTAAATCTAATACATCACCACTTTTAATAAAAATATCTACTAAATTAAAGGTTTCCAAGTCACTCATTCCATTAAGACAAATTGCCATTAATAATGAAGACATTTGATAATCTTTAACAACTCCATCTAAATATCCATTAAAAGCAAATTCAAGCTCACTTCTTGTAAGTTCTTTTTTTTCTTTTTTCTTTACAATAATATCTACAATATTCATATAATCATCCCCTATTAATAAATATATATAATTATTTTAAATTATTAAACTTTTATTATTAACTTCTAAATTTTTTTTATCAATCCAAAATATATTTCTTTTAGAACTAATATTAATTAAATTTGATCTTTCTTGCAAATATTTCTTAATTTACAACTATGACAATTAGGTTTTATTGCCTTACAATGGTATCTTCCAAATAAAACAAATTGTTTATGAAGATTAGTCCAATTCTCTTTAGGAAAATATTTTTTTAATTTTTCTTCTATTATTAAAGGATCATCAGAATTTACTAAATTTAATCGATTAGTAACTCTTGCAACATGTGTATCAACTGCAAATGATGGAATATCAAAAAGTTCTCCCAAGACAACATTTGCCGTTTTTCGACCAACTCCAGGTAATGTTTCTAATTCATCATGCGTTTTAGGAACACTCCCATTAAAATCATTAAGTAATAACGAAGCAATTATAATAATATTTTTTGCTTTTTTATTATAATTGCCAATTGGTCTTATAATTTCTTTAATATCTTCTATATTAGCATTTTTAAGCTTTTCTAAACTATCATACTTAGAAAATAAAACCTTAGTTACTTTATTCACTCCTTTATCAGTAGTTTGAGCCGATAACATCACAGCAATTAACAATTCATAATCTTTTTTATATTCTAGTTCACATTTAGGATTTGGAAATAATTCTTCTAAATATTTTTCAATTAGTAATATATTCTTCTTCATCATCCAACCAATTCCAATCATCATCTATTTCTACATCTAAATCTTCCGTTTCTTTTATTTTTTGATTATGTACATCATCAATACTTCTAAAACCTCGACTTTTCCAATCAAATAATATTTTATCGATATATTTTAAACTATATACTCCATCCTTTATTGCAATTGATGTAGCTTCTTTAATTAATTCTTCTTCAATATTATTCTTAATCCATCCTTCAATCATCTCTATTTCAAGAGAACTAAGAGGTCTTCCGATTTCTCTTTCTATGTATTTTAAAAGATTAGAATCCTCTTTTTCTTCGGAATTATTAATTAGTAACATACTAACTTTATCATAAAATGCTTGTAAATTAATAACTTCTTCTAAAATATCATTTTCACTTTTCATAACATCTAAACTTAAATAGCCTTTATCAGTTAACACAGAAATATATCCCATAACTTCCATAATATCTAAATTCATATCAAGAGCAATTTTTTCAGGATTAAAATCTATTTTATCTTGTTTATTATAAAGATACATAAGAAAAACAAATTCTTCCATTGTTAAATTTAAATTTTTATAAAATTTTAACATATAAAGAGGTATAACGATATTGCCATCTCCTATTACTCTATTTAATTTTGTTTTATTCATACTAGCTCCTATTTTGAATTAATTAAAATAGAATAGTTAAAATTATCACTAGAATCTTCTTCTAAATATAGATATAATTTATAGGTATCAATCTTCTTAATTCCAATATTAGTATTATATAAAATATTTTTTTCTAATTTATCAAGAGTTCCTTCTTTTATTTCTTTATCATTTAAATACAAAACATAATGAACCTTTTCTTTAGAAATACCTTCCTCTTTTAAAACTAGTTCTACTTGATAATTTACTTTTTTTAAACTTTTATTTTCTACTTTAATAATATTAGGATATTCTTTTAAAGCTTCTTCTTTGGTTAATTTTTTTGTATTTTCTAAAGAAAAGTCTTTAGTATCTTCAAAAGTTACTTCTAAATTAGTATTTAAATATAAATTTTTATCTAAATAACTAGTTACCATATAACTTACTCCTACTAAAAATATACAAAGTCCTATAAATCCTATTATCTTTCCTATTCTATTTTTTTTCATAAATTACCTCACTACTTTTTATTTAATAAATATTCAAAAATATGAAATCCAAGTCTCGTTGTATCATGTCTAAATACTCCATTTTCTGTTTTTATTAAATCATCTTCAATAATTTTTATTCCCTGTAAATTTTCTTTATCTAAACTAACTGGATCTTTTTGTTCTTCAGTTTCATATTTTTTTACTAGTTCTTTATCCATTTCTTCATTATTAAAAATTCCAACACTTACTTTCTTTTTTCCTAAATAACTATTTAATAAATTGATATGATCACTTGCTTTAAAATCATCAGTTTCTCCAGGTTGAGTTACAATATTACATACATACATAATATCAGCTTTAGAGGTATCAATCGCATCAACAATTTTTTTACATATTAAGTTTGGTATAATACTTGTATAAATACTACCCATGCTAAGAACAATTAAATCAGCATGTTTGATAGCACGAATTGCATCGGGGCTTACTTTAGGTTCTGTTTTATAATAAACTCTTTTTATTTTTTTAGGAGTTTCGGTAATATTATGTTCTCCTTCAACTATTGTATCATCTTCCATTTCTCCCATTAAAGTAATCTCTGATTCTTCTGAAAGAGGAATAACCTCTCCTTTTAAATTTAATACTTTAGCTAAACTTTTAATTCCTCGACTCATATTTCCTTGAATATTTGAAGCGGCAGTAAGCAAAAGATTTCCAACGGTATGTCCATCTAAATCACTTGTTGTATGAAAGCGATAATTTAATATTTCATCAAAAGTTTCCTCAGTTTCAGAAAGTGCAACTAATACTCGTCTTATATCACCTACTGCAACTTGATTAAATTCTTCACGAAGTCTACCTGTTGATTTTCCATCATCACATACTGACACTATGGCTGATAATGAAACCGGAAATTCTTTCAATCCTTTTAAAAGAGTTGATAA
>ONSF01000093.1 GCA_900320425.1 uncultured Eubacteriales bacterium
AAAAGAAATTCGTGTAAGAGTTTATCAATAAAAATTAAGTAGTTGGGGTGGTAGTATGAAAAGAAAAATAATTTTAATTATCTTAGTATTTTTATTAAACATTGTTTGGGTAAATGCAATTTCTATTACAAATAGTTTAGCAAGTCATTATGATTTTGTAATCAAAACGAAAGAGCAAACAAATTTAACTAATACTGGTATTATGGATGACTTGGATGTTATGCTTGAAAATAATTTAAGTTATGATAATGTTGATGCAACAACAATTGGAAATAAAATTAATACAGCTCTTCACGGAGAATTATCTGGATATGGAGAGTTTATTGCTAAGTATTCAATTGTAAATAATATAAATCCTTATTTAGTTGCAGGAATGATTGTTGAAAATACAGAATGTAGTGAAACTTGTAGTGTTTTAGTAACTAAATGTAATAATGTTGGTAAATTAATTTATAATAAAGATATGTTAGGAGAAAGCTCTTGTTTTGGAGGGTATTATCGAAGTTTTAATACGATTGAAGAATCTATAAAAGTTTATATTAAATATATAAAAAATAACTTTTACGATAAAGAAATGACAACACCAGGCTTAATTTATAATTCTTATCGAAAAGATGTTAGATGGGTTTTTCGAGTTAACGAATATATGAATCAAATGAAGAATGCGGCTGTTTAGTCGCTTTTTAGAAGGAGTGGTAACATGAAATTGAAAACAGTTGCTTTAGTTGGAAGACCAAATGTTGGAAAATCAACTTTATTTAATAAATTATCTCATGCAAAAATTTCTATTATTGAAGATACTCCCGGAGTAACAAGGGATAGAATTTATTCAGAAGTAACATATTTAGATTATAAATTTAATTTAATTGATACTGGTGGAATAGATTTAAGTGAATCTGATTTTAATAAATTAATTGAAATTCAAGTATCTATTGCGATAGATGAAGCAGATGTGATTGTTTTTGTTGTAGATTCTAAAGAAAGTATAAATGCCAATGATAAATATTTAGCAGATCTTCTTCATAAAAGTGGAAAAAGAGTTATCGTTGCATTAAATAAAATAGATAATAAGGATAGTTCGGTTCATAAATATGATTATTATGAATTAGGATTTAAGGAATATATTGAAATCAGTTCGGAGCATTCTAATAATATAACTGAACTTTTGGATATGATTGTAAAAGATTTTCCTAAATACAAAGAAGAAGAAGATAAGCGAATTAAGTTCTCGTTTATTGGTAGACCAAATGTTGGAAAAAGCAGTTTAGTAAATTCTTTAATTGGAAGTGATAAATTAATTGTTTCTAATATCGCAGGAACAACTCGTGATGCAGTTGATACGGTATTTAAAGTTGATGGAGAAGAATACATAGTAATTGATACAGCAGGGATGAGAAAACGTGGCCGAATTTATGAAAATATAGAAAAATATAGTTTACTTAGAAGTTTAAAAGCTATTGAAAGAAGCGATGTTTGTATTTTGGTAATTGATTATATAGATGGAATTAAAGAACATGATAAACATATAGCATCCTATGCATGTGATGCTGGTAAAGGAATTGTAATTGTTGTTAATAAATATGATGAAAATGACGGAAAAGAAAAAGGAGATTTTATTAAATTAATAAGGGCCGAATTTAAATTTATTCCGTATGCTGATATAGTATTTGTAAGTGCTTTAAAGAAAAAAAATATTACTTCAATTTTGCCTCTTGTTTTAAAGTCTTACGAAGCAAATCATAGAAGAATTGGAACCAGTATTTTAAATGACATTGTAGAAGAAGCTTATAATTTAAATTTACCTCCATCTTATAAAGGAAAACGACTTAAAATATATTATGTCCAACAAGAAGAAATAACTCCACCAAAATTTGTCTTTTATGTAAATTCTAAAAATTTGGTTCATTTTTCTTATTATCGTTATTTAGAAAACAAATTACGAGAAAATTTTGAATTAGATGGAACACCTATTATTTTAAAATTTAAAAATAGGAGTGAAAAATGATAATAAATAAAGATTATTTAAATAAAGAAAGAAATTATTTAGAAGAGGAAAGAAAAGGACTAGAAAAAGCAATTAATCGTTTAGATGAAAGATTTCAAAATAAAGAAATTGAAAGAGATAAATTTTTTAAAGATTTAAACGTTTTTACCAAAAGAGGAGAAGAATTAAAGAAAAGAATGGAAAAAGACAAAAGAAGATAAAACATTTCATATAATATATGGGAGGTTTTATGAACGAAAATTTATTTAAAAAAGTAGAAAAGAAAACAAATATTAATAAAAATACGATTCTTTCTCTAGCTGAAAAATTAAAATCAGGAAATTTTAAAGATGAAAAAGTATTAAATGAAGTAATATCTGAATTGTCTTACATGACAGGAAGAGATATAAGTGCTGAAAAACGTGAAAAAATTATTAAAGCAATTAAAAACGATAAAGTACCAAATGATATAGAAAATAAATGGTAGAAAGATAGGTGATAAAAATGAAATGTGTACTCATCATTAATCCTAAAAGTGGAAAAGGTTTTTCTAAAAAAAATGAACCAAGATTAAAAAAAATATTAGAAGAATACGATTATGACTCAAAAATATATTATACAACAGCACATGGAGATGCAACTAAAATTATAAAAAAACTTCCAGATGATGTGGATTTAGTTATTTCAATGGGTGGAGATGGAACTTTCTCAGAGGTTATGAATGGTAATTTATTAAGAGAAAAAAGATTAGTTCTATCTCATTTACCTATTGGAACGATGAATGATATAGGGCATATGTATGGTTTAATAAATAATTTATATACTAATTTAAAGTTAATCTTGACAGGAAGAGTTATGGATATAGATGTTGGTTTAATAAATCGTCATGCTTTTACTTATGTTGCGTCCTACGGAAAATTTATGGAAATTCCATATCAAACTCCACATGAATTAAAAAAGAAATTAGGATGGGTTGCCTATGCTGTTGAAGTATTAAAAAGAATATATACAAGAATATCAAAATATAGAATTGAATTTTCTGTTGACGGAGAAAGGCATCAAGGTGATTATACATTTATAATAATTTCCAATGCAAATCATATTGCTGGAATTAATAATTTTTATCGCGATATGAAACTTGATGATGAAAAAATGGAAGTGATGTTTTGCAGTTTATATAAAAAAAGTGATATTATAAAAGCCTTTTATAATTTAAAAACCAATAAGTTACAAGGAGTATCAGGAATTGAAATATATAAATGTAGTAAATTAGAAATTCATTTTATGGATAAAACAAAACCATGGTGTGTAGATGGAGAAGAATTTAAACAAAATACTAAAAATTATACAATTGAACTTATGAGAAATGTAAAAATGCAAATTCCCAAGAATAATTTAAAAAAACTTTTTATAAATTATAAATAGTTTTTTTATTAATAAAAAAGAGTATTTTATGATACTCCTTTTTATTGTTCATCTTTTAATAAATTATTCATTGTATTTTCATAATAAACTTTTAAATCTTCGTCTTGAATAGAAAAACCATATTTTTCGCGTATAGCCATTAGTCCTTTATATTGAAGTTTAGAATCATTTGTTAATTTTTGATCAACAAGTTTCTTTTCAATTTTTGACTTTACACTTTCTAAACTAGGTTTTTCTTTTTCTTCTTCTTTATAGAAAATTTCATATCCATATTCAGTTTCAACTGGTTCAGTAGAATATTTTCCAACTTCAAGCTTTGCGTAGGCTTGACGAGTTACATCATCAAGATCTAAAGAATTAAATGTTCCTTGTTTTCCACCATTATTTTTAGTTGCATCATCAGTTGAATATTCTTTGGCAACTTCTGCAAAACTTGTTCCATTATTTAATTTTTCAATTGCTTCTTTTGCCTTATTTAAAGCTTCTTCTTTAGCTGTTCTTTTTTCTTCTTCAGTTGCACTAGAACTAGCATTAACTTCAACTAAAATATGACTACCTGTAATATCTCCTGAAATGCTTTCATCATAAAATTTCTTTATTTCTTCATCAGTTAAATTGCTTTTTAAATAATCTTCAACTGCCAAGTTTCTTTTATAATTTAACTTAAAATATTCTCGTAAGTCATCTTCAGTTTTATAACCGTAATTGTTTATATATTGTAGGAATTCAGCTTCTGTTTTGTAATAATTTTTAATAGAACTAATTTGAGTATTAACATATTCACTTATTGAATCACTATCAGGATACTCTTTATCAAGAATTTTTGTATCTATCAAATCAATCATAGTACTTGTTCCATATTTTTCTTTTAAAATATTATACAAATCATTTGACGTAATTGTTAAGTCTTTATTCTTAAAAGTAACTAAATCTCCTCCTTTAATTCCAATATCCTTTTTACATCCAGTTGTAAAAATAATTACAAATATCATTATAATAAATATTTTCTTTTTCATGTTTTCCTCCTTTAAATAACATTAATATCATAACAAATTAAGTTTAAAATTACAATTGTTTTTTACATTATTTCAAAATTTTGCCCTCACATAATAAATTTTTTACCATAAAATATGTTGAATAGTTTAAAAAAGGAGGAATAGTTATGTGTAATAATACATCATCTTATGCTATTGTTTTAGTATTATTTATTTTACTTGTAATCATTCTAGGAAACTATATATAGAAGGAGGTTAAAAATATGAATCAAACCAATGAAACAGTTTCTTATTCTAAATGTGGTTCAAATGATAATGGATTCTTAATTATTGTCGTTTTATATATTTTACTAGCTATCATACTTGGAAGTAGATATAGAAACTTTTATTAAGAGAGAAAACTCTCTTTTTTTCTTTACAAATGTGTCTGTTTTTGATAAAATATCTAGGAATTTATTGAGGTGCAGATATGCAAAATGATATGTTAGGTACAGATTATTCTTATTATATTAGAGAAATTAATGATGTTAAAATTTTAACAGATAAAGAGCAAAGAGAATTATTTCAAGAATATCATAATGGAAGCGAAGAAGCCTTTTTAAAAATTTATAAATCTAATTTAAAATATGTTATTAAAGTTGCTAAACATTATTATATTCCAAATCAATTTTTATCTTTGATGGATTTAATTCAAGAAGGTAATCTAGGACTTATAAAAGCCATTGAAAAATATGATGAAAACAGAAATGAAAACTTTTTAACATATGCAACTTGGTGGATAAATAATTATCTTCAAAGAATAATTTTAAATAATAAAGATTTAATTAGTATTCCTATTAATAAATATAAGGAGTATTTAATTTATATAAATGTATATGAAAATTTAATGAAAAAATTATATAGAAAACCCAGTATAACAGAAATTGCTATAGAAATGAATATCTCGAAAGAAAAAGTATTAATTTTAGATAGAATAGGTCAAATATTAAAAATTAAAAATATAGAAAATCTAAATGATGCTGATAAGAATTTATTAAATTATATTAAAGCTGATTCTGAAGATGAACCAGAAGAATTTCTAAAAAAAAGAATAAAAATTGAAGAAGAAGAAGAATTTTTAGATCTTCTTGAAGAAAATCAGTTAACAAAAAAACAAATAGATGTAATAAAAGTAAGATATGGCTTTTTAGATAATGAATATAAAACTTTAGAAAAAACGGCTAAGATTCTTAAATTTAAAAATAAAAAAAGTGTTTTTGCAATTGAAAAAAGAGCTTTAAAAAAAATGAAACACATAACACAAATAAAAAATATAGCAAAAAAATATGGATTCGAAATAGATAATGAAAGAAATTTAAAAAGACATATATAGAAGGTGTAAATATGAATTTAGAAAAAGATAATTTTGTTGGAACAGATATTGAAGAATATATAAAAGAAATAAAAAATATTAAAATTTTATCAAAGGAAGAACAAAGAAAACTATTAGAGGAGTATAATAAAGGAGATAAAAAAGTTTTTTTAAAACTATATTATTCAAATTTAAGATTAGTTATAAGAATTGCCAAAATATTTTATATTCCAAATCATTTTTTATCTTTGATGGATTTAATTCAAGAGGGAAATTTAGGACTTATAAAAGCAATAGAAAGATATAATTTAAATTATAAAACTAAGTTTACAACTTACGCTTATTATTGGATAAAATTGTATATTGAAAGAGCTTTATATAATAATTCTTATTCTATTAGAATACCAATTAATAAACAAGAAGAGTATAGTTTATATCAAAAAAAATTTAATTATTTAAATAATATCTTAGATAGAGAACCTGTTATTTTAGAATTATCTAAAGAATTAAAATGGTCAAAAGAAAAAATTATCGATTTAATTAATTTAGAGAATATGATGGAAATAAGTAGTTTAAATTATTTAGTAGGTAATAATGAGGAAGATGAATTATTAGATGTTTTTAAATATGATTTAGAAAATGTCGAAGAAAATGTAATAAATTTACTATTAGATGAAGAAAAGAAAAAGTATTTTTATGAATTTATAAATAATATTGGATTAACTAAAATTCAATTAAAAGTATTAGAATTAAGATTTGGTCTTGTTGATAATATACCAAGAGGTTATAGTGAAGTTGCAAATATTTTAGGTTATCCTGATAGAAGATATGTATTTGAAATAGAAAAAAGAGCTTTAAATAAAATTAAAAAAGCTAAAGGATTATTAGGTATAGCAAAAATATATGAAATAGAAGAAGAAAAAATTAAATTTTTCAAATAAAAACAAGTTTTCATTACAAAACTTGTTTTAATTAATTTTTTTTATAAATTCTTTTATCACTTGTTTAAAGTTTGTTTCTGCTTTTAAAGCCGTTTCTTTTACATCTTCATGACTTAATTTTTCATTTATAATTCCTGATGCCATATTGGTTATACAAGTAATTCCTACACATTTAAGTCCAGAATGTCTTGCAACTACTGCTTCTGGAACGGTTGACATTCCAACAGCATCAGCACCTAGTGTTCTTAATGCACGAATTTCAGCAGGAGTTTCATAAGTAGGACCTTTCATATAAGCATAAACTCCAGTTAAACATTTTCCTGTTATTTTTTTCATAATTGGTTTTAAAATTTCTATATATTCTTTAGTATAAACATCAGACATATCAATGAATCTTTCGCCAAATTCTGATAAATTAGGACCTCTTAAAACACTTTCAGCAAAAAAACTTAATTGGTCTTCAATAATCATTAAATCTCCTTTCGAAAAATTTAAATTAATTCCTCCAGCAGCATTAGTTAAAATAATCGTTTCAACCCCAAGTAATTTAAATATACGAATAGGATAGGTAACTTCTTCTAAAGAGTATCCTTCATAGTAATGAAATCTTCCATTCATAGCAACGATTGGTATGCTATCTAATGTTCCAAATATTAATTCTCCTTTATGACCAGGAACTGTTGATATAGGAAAATTTGGAATATCTTTATAAGAAATACATATTTTGTTATCAATATCATCAGAAAGACTTCCAAGTCCTGATCCTAAAATAATAGCAATACGTGGAATAGTATTAACTTTTTCTTTAATAAATTTAACAGTTTCATCAAAATTCATAATTTTTCTCCTTTTATTTAGGATAACATAAATATAAAAGAAAAACTAGGATTTAATAAAAAAAATTAATATTTTAATTTTTCCTTAATATAATCTATTAGGAGGAACTATTATGATAAATAAACAAGGATTGTGGTTTTTAACACTAACAAGTTTAGCACTTGTGTTAAGTGTATATTATATTACTATGCCAAATGAACTTTTACTAACTAATAATGGAAGTGTTGGTATTACAAATAAAGAAGAAGTAGATAAAGTAAACAAAGAAACAACAACGATTAAAGAAAGTGATATTATTACTAGTATGAGGGTAGAACTTGATGAAGAAAGAAATTTACTCAGAGATAAATTACAAAATAAACTTAGTGATAGTAAATTAACGGTAGATGAAAAAAATGAAGTATATGAAGATTTAAGATATTTATCAGAAACTAATACTAAAGAAAGTATGTTAGAAAAAAAGATTAAAGACGAATTTCAACTTGAAAGTTTTATCAAAATTTCTGATGATACAGTTTCGGTTGTTATAAAAGGAAGTAACCATGATAAAGAAACGGCTATTAATATTATGAAAACGATTCAACAAGAATTTTCTGAAAAAATGTATATATCAGTTTCTTTTAAAGAATAACCAAAATGTAACCCTTGCATAAACTACAATGTAGGAGATTGTATGAAAAATATATTAACAATTAGAGAAAAAGAGGTATTTACATTATTAATTAAAAATAAAACAACTAAAGAAATTGCAAGGGAACTTAATATATCTGAAAAAACGGTTAGAAATCATATATCAAATGCAATGCAAAAACTTGGAGTAAAAGGACGAGCAGCAGCTGTTGTTGAACTTTTAAAATTAAAAGAAATATCACTTTAAAACGTACTAAATAGGTACGTTTTTTCATATTATAAAATAGGTGAATTATGATTAAAAGAAAAGCTTTAAAAAGAATTTATGTAACAACTCTTGTTTTATTTATTATGTTAATAATGATTACAATTGATTATATGAAAGAAGAAAAACATACTACTTTAGTTGAAACTGAATATGTATCAAATTTAAATACAAGTCATTTGTATTTATTAAATGAAGATAATTATTTAGTAAAAGTAGATTATTTAATAACAAAAAACGATATTAAAGATAAAGTATTAAATATAATTGAAGAATTAAATGTAAATAATAAAAAATATCTTCCTTTAAAAGGAATTATACCAAGTAATACTAAAATAAATAGTATAGAATTAGATAAAGATACTATTATATTAGATTTTTCTAAAGATTTATTAAAAGTAAATAAAAATATGGAAGAAAAAGTAATTGAAAGTATAGTGTATAGTTTAATAGAGCTTGATGATATTAAAAATGTAAAAATATTAATAGATGGAAACCAATTAAATAAATTAGAAAAAAAGAATCAATTTTTACCTATTTTATTAAATGAAACAATTGGAATTAATAAAGATTATTCAATTACTAGTATAAAAGATATAGAAAAAGTAGTAATTTATTATGTTTTTAATAATAAAGATAAAGATTATTATGTACCAGTTACTAAGTATTTAAATAGTCGTGATTCTAAAGTAAAAATAATTATTGATTCCTTAAAAGGAAGTTTTTCATCAAATACTAATTTAAGAAGTTATTTAAGTCGTGAAAATAATATTGATTTTAATATTAATAATGATGTTTTAACTTTTACCTTTGATTCTTTAAATGAAGATAATTTAGAAAGTGTAACATATTCTCTTGCTAGTAGTATTTTTGATTCAATGGATATTAATAAAGTTATTTTTGAAGTTGATTCTAAAATTGTGGATGTTAAAACAAAAAAATAAAATAATATTCCAATTCAACAAGAAAATTTATACAAGAATTAAGTAAAAAAACACAAAAAATGTCACAAATAAACTTGATACATTATTATAATCCTTCTAAATCAAACTTTGGAATAAAGTCTTTGCTACTTGTGCTATCAAGTTGACAAAAAGCATTATGAATTCCAATATTTATTGCATAATCGATTACTTCATTGTAATCTTTTTCTTTTATTTTATGATTTAATTCTTTATATTTTAAATGTTTTATAACTGTATATTGATTCATAATACTGATATAAATATTATCTTGATAAGTATCATATAAATATTTTAATATTTTTTTAGAATCTTCTTTTAAAGTTGGTAACATCAAGTGTCTTACAATTACACCTTTTTTTATATTTCCTTCATTATCAAATTCTATGTTACCAACTTGATTATACATTTCTTTTATAGCATTAGTAGCTGTTTTAAAATAATTAGGTGCATTTGAGTATTTACGGGCATATTCATCGTTAAAATATTTTAAATCAGGTAAATATACGTCAACAAGTCCATCTAATAGTTTTAGAGAATTTATTGATTCATATGATCCTGTATTATAAATAATTGGAATAGATAGTCCTTTTTCTTTTGCTTTAATAATTGCATCTTTAATTCCTATAATGTGAGGAGTAGGAGTTACTAAATTAATATTAATTGCTCCATTAGCTTCTAGTTCTAACATAATATCTGCTAATTTATCACTTGAAATATCCTTACCAAAGTTTTCTTTCGATATTTCGATGTTTTGACAAAATATACAACCTAAATTACATCCAGAAAAAAAGATAGTTCCTGATCCTTTATTATTTGAAATACAAGGCTCTTCAAAATAAGTTATTGCAGCTTTGGCTACTCTAATGTTATTAGACTGTTTACAAAATCCTAAAGATTTATATCGATTTACTAAACAATTTCTTTCACATAAATTACATTTTTTTAATACATTATTCATAAAAATCACACAAATATTTTATCAAAATATTTGTAATTAATAAACAATTTTATTTTTTATATTAATATGATATAATATAGAAAAAAAAGAGGTGTAGTATGAAATATTATTTACTAGGAATTAAAGGAAGTGGCATGAGTGCCCTTGCAAGTATTTTACATGATTTAGGAAATACGGTAATTGGATATGATGACTCTATTGAATATAAATTTACCTTAGAAGGATTAGAAAAGAGAAATATTAAAATTTATCATAATGGAGATTTTGTTCCTGATAAAGATTTTATTGTATGCTATTCTAATGCAATAGATGAAAATCATAAAGAAATTAAGAGGTTAATATCGTTAAATTTAAAAATGATTAAGTATCAAGATTTAATTGGAAGTTTAACTAAAAAATATGAAACGATAAGTGTTGCTGGTACTCATGGAAAAACAACTACTAGTTTAATGATATCAAGTATTATAGATGAAAGCATTGGATGTAATTATTTTGTTGGAGATGGAAGAGGACATGGTGATATAAAAAATAAATTATTTGTACTTGAGTCATGTGAATATAATAAACATTTCTTATCATATTATCCAAAAACCTTAGTAATTACTAATATTGATTTAGAACATACAGAGTGTTATAAAGATTTAGATGATATTATTGATAATTTTAATATTTTAGCAAATCAAACTAGTGATAATTTAGTTTTGTGTGGAGACGATCCAAATGTATTAAATGTTAAGGCAAATATAAACACTTATTATTATGGTTTTAATAGTTATAATGATTTAGTAGCAAAAAATGTAATACTTGATGAAAATGGATGTAAATTTGATGCATATTTTAAAAACGAATATTTTGAAACATTTGAACTTAGTTTATTTGGACGTCATATGGTACTAGATAGTCTTGCTTGTATTTTAGTATGTATTTTATATAATATTGATAAAGAAGTAATAAAAAGAAAATTAAAAGAGTTTCGAGGTGCAACAAGACGATTTAATGAAACAATACTAGGTGACACAATTATAATTGATGATTATGCACATCATCCAACTGAAATTAAAGCAACCCTTGATTCTGCAAGACAAAAATATAAAGATAAAAAAATAATTGGAGTTTTCTTACCAAATACTTATTCTAGAACAAAAGATTTTTTAGATGACTTTGCAAGTGTTTTATCTAAATTTGATAAATCTTATATCATGGATATTAAATGTGATCGAGAAAATCCCGATGATTATCCGGGAATTACTAGTGATTTGTTAATATCTAAAACTAAGAATGCTGAAAAGATAGGACTTGATAATGTAAAGATATTATTAAATGAAAAAGGAAATGTTGTTTGTTTTATGAGTTGTGCTAATATAACTCCTATGATAAATGCCTATAAAAGTTTACTTTAGTAACATATATTTTATTTTTCATATAATACTATGATTATTATGAAAATAGAATTTATAGATGATAAAATTATTTTATATTTAAAAGAGTTCTTTTTTAAAGAAAAAGATAACAATAAAATAATAGATGAAATGAAAGAAATATTTATAAAATTAATTAAATATCATTCTATTAAAATGCAAGGGTATTATGATGTAGAAGTTTTTGAAAATAAAAAATATGGGACAATTCTTGAAATAATACCAGAAGATAAACTTTTATTTCATCCTGATTTAATTGATATAAAAGTTAAATTTTATAAAAATACTTGCATTTATTTAAGAAGTCGTGATTATTTTGCTTTTAAAAATTATAAAAATATTTATTATGATAAAGACTACTATTATATAGATATTAATGAAGTTGATAATATATTACCCGTAATAGAATTTGTTGATATTTTATATAAAGAAAAAGAGAATTATTTAAGAAAGAAAAATTTTCTTAAATAATGTCTCTTTTTAAATAATAATAAATAATATTTGAGACTAAATAACTTTTTTCAAGATAAGGGAAATGTCTTGCATTAGATATTGGAATAATAGTAGAATTAGATATTAATTTGTTAAGTTTTATTCCTGATTTTAAAGGGGTAATTGAATCTAATTCTCCCCAAAGAATAAGTGTTTCAAGATTTATTTTTTGATAACAATTAGTTAAGTCTTCTTTAATTACATTTTGAAAAGTTTTGTAAAGATTTTTTGGTAATACTTTATAGTCATTTGAAGCAAATTTTTGAAATATTTTTTTTAGATAAATCATTTTTATTTTTTTAGGAAAGAGAATACTTATTTTTTTCAATAGTTTGTAAATCTTTTGTTTAAACCATAATTTTAAATTTTTTTCTTTAAGTCCAGCAACATCTATTAATATTATTTTTTTGTATTTTATATTATATTTAGTTGTTAAAAGTGAAATAATTCTTCCTCCAAAAGAATGTCCTATTAAAATAGAATTTTCAAGATGCAATCTAGTTACTAATTCGTTTATTATATTGGCATAGTCATATATTGTTAAATCTTTATTAATTGTTGAATTTCCAAATCCCGGATAATCTATTATATAAATAGTAAAATATTCTTTTAAATAATAAATTAAATTGTTAAATGTTTTTCGATTATCTCCCCAGCCAGGTAAAATTAAAATAGTTTGTTTTCTATTTCCATATTTTTCGTAATAAATAGATAAATTATCTATTTTTATATACATAGAATCACCAAGGTAGTATATGTAAAAAGTTGTAAATTGTTAAAAAAGTTATTTGAAAAATAAAAAAAATATGATAAAATTAAGATGTCTAGATAATTTGATACATTGTTAGTATAAATCCTACATTGAACAATATACGGGAATCCCGAGCAATAGTCGGTGTTGAATGCCAAAGTATGTGAGTTCTTAGGAATCCTAAAGACTAGTACGGATACCCACCTGTGTATACCACGGGTTTAATTTCGCAATGGTCGGTTCTCTGGATATTAAGTGTAAAGTAAGAAATAGATTTAATTGACTTTTTTTGTCGAATCTATTTCTTTTTTTTTTTATTTATTATAAATTTTTGGTGGTGATAAAATGAAAGTAGATTCTGAAGTAAAAAATTTAGTAGTAGAAAATGAAGCTCTTATTTATAGTATTGCAAAAAAATTTAAAGGAGATATGGAAGACTTATTTCAAGTTGGATGTATTGGACTTATAAAAGCCTATCAAAATTATGATGAAAGGTTTAATACTAAGTTTACAACTTATGCTTACCGGTATATTTTTGGAGAAATATATCAATATGTCCTTCGAAATAAAAATATAAAAATAAGTTCTGATCAAATAAAACTTAATACAGCAATTAATAAGGCTTACGAATTTTTAAGTCAAAAAAATGGACGAGAACCAACTGACTTTGAACTATCAAGATTTTTGGAAATCCCAATTGAAAAAATAGATGAAAATAGAAATATATTTAATGTTTTGAGTTTAGATGATGATCGAAATGAAGTTGATATGTATAATTTAATTTCATTTGAGGATATGAATAAAGAAGATTTAATTTTACTAAGAGATGCTTTAAATAAATTAGATAAAGATGAGAAAGAATTGATTTTAAAAAGATACTTTTATAATATGACTCAAAGTGACATAGCCAAACAATCAGGTTTAAATCAAGTAAAAATAAGTAGAGAAGAAGGAAAAGTTTTGACAAAACTTAGAAATTATATGTAAAAATTTTGTTTTATGATATAATAAGACCTGTTTTAGGGGATGATTGTATGCAAAATCTAAAAAAAAATTTAAAACATGCTAATAAAATATTATTAAGAAATAAATTAGATGAAAATGTTTTTATGAGAATATATTCTTTTCCAACTGAAAATATTTCTGGATATATTGATTATTTTGATTTAAAAAATAGAAGTTTATTAACAGTTGGTTCTTCAGGAGATCAAATATTAAATGCATATTTTAAAGGTTGTCGAGATATTACTTTAATAGATATTAATCCTTTTGCAAATTATTATATTAATTTAAAAATAGCTGGAATTTTAACTTTTACTTATCAAGAATTTCAAACTTTTTTCTTTAGATGGACAGAACAAGGATTTAATATAAACAGATTTAATTTAGATTTATTTCATAAATTAAGTAATAATTTAAAGGCAATAGATTATGATTCTTTCTATTTTTTTGATAAAATACTTACTAAGTATTCAAAAGCTAAAATATGTGATTATTTAATGAATGATGAACAATCTAACAGTAAAATAATTAAAAAATTTAATAATTACTTAGAAAGCGAAGATTCTTATAATTATTTAAAAAATATTTTAAAAGATATTTACTTTAAATTTATTTTTTGTAATATATTTGATTTTAAAAGTGATTTGAAGTTTGATAATATCTTTTTGTCTAATTTATGTACAAGAATAGGAATTTTTGAATTAAAAAGTTTATTAGAAAAACTAAATAG
This sequence comes from uncultured Eubacteriales bacterium, assembly GCA_900320425.1. Taxonomy (GTDB): domain Bacteria; phylum Bacillota_I; class Bacilli_A; order RF39; family UBA660; genus RUG591. Next base: position 14,745 of record ONSF01000093.1, read on the forward strand.
TAATAATTTAAATGAGAATGGTTCTATGTTAATTGCATATTTATGGGATATAGATTTTGAAAGTAATGAAGAAGGACTTGATTGGAAAGAAATTTATAGAATGCCAGCAACTAGATTATATTTAAAAGAATATATATCAGAACATCATGATGTAGAAGGAGAGTATGATATTTTACTTGATAAAAAAAGTAAAAGTGATTTGGTATTAGTTTATAAAAAATAATTGAAATGAGAAATTAATTTAAAAAAAATTTTTTTCTTGTTTTTTTTTAATAAATATCATAAAAATTGCCTTTTAAATATCTTAAATTTACTAAATTTTAAATTTTTAAATATTATTATTTAAAAAAATAAAAATGTAAAGAAAATGAGATAAAAATGTAAATTTACAAAAGTTGACATATACTAGTATTTGTATTAATATGTATTTGTTTTGGAGAAAAATCCAAAAGAATTGGGGGAATATATATGAAAAAAATTTTATTGATTATGCTGTGCATTTTTATTTTTTCTATTTCTAAAAATGTAATAGCACTTGAGTTACAAAATTTAGAAATGGAATATGAAAATAATCCTTATTATTTTAGAGATTTTGGTAATTATACTGATTCTAGTAAATTAACCTTTTATACTTTAAATGGAGAAATTGCTTATTGTATAGAACCTGGGGTTCATATAACTAATAGTAATTATGTAGAACTTCCTATTAATGAATCAGGACTTAGTGATGAGGTATTAAAAAAAATTGAACTTATTGCTTATTATGGATATGGAAATTTTGGACATGATAGTAAAAACTATCGAATGGCAACTCAAGAACTTATTTGGAAAAGTATAAGACCACTTGAAGTATCTTTATGGACCGGAAAAAATAAAACTGGGGAATTGGTTGATATTAGTAAAGAAAAAGAAGAAATACTTAAATTAGTAGAAAATCATGAAATACTACCAAGTTTTAATGAAGAATTAATATTATCTAAAGATATAGAATATGAGTTTATAGACAACAATAATGTTTTAGAGAACTTTTCTATTATAAATGATAATTCCAATTTGGAAGTTTTAAAAAAAGAAAATAAGCTATACATTAAAAGCTTAATTCCAGGTGATTATACGATAACTTTAAAAAAGGAACATCAGGATAATAATGTATCAATTTTATATGGTGGAATGGATGGAAATAGTCAAAAAATGATGAAATTAAGAACTAATTTTAAACTGGAACAAAAAATTACTATTCATGTATTATCTGGAAAAATAAATTTAAAAAAAATAGATGAAGATTTAAATACAAATATAACAATTGGAAATAGTTCTTTGGAAGGTGCTATATATGGATTATTTAATGAAAAAAATGATTTAATTACTAAAATTACAACTAATGAATTAGGAGAAGGAGAATTTACTAATTTAGGTTTTGGTAATTATTACATAAAAGAAATATCACCTAGTTATGGTTATTTATTAGATTCTAATATATATTCTTTATTAATAGATGAAAATAATTTGGAACATAATTTAGAAGTTTATGAAAAATTAAATAAAAAAGAATTTACTTTAATTAAAAGTCTAGAAGGGGAGTCAAATATATTAGAAGGAGAAAGTAATATTACATTTGAAATTTACTTTAAAGATAATAAGCAATTGTATACAACAATAACAACGAATAAAAATGGAATTGCCAAAGTACATCTTCCGTTTGGAGATTATATTATTCATCAAAAAAATGTAAAAATAGGATATTTAAAAGCTGATGATTTTATACTTTCTATTGATGATAAAAAAGATGAATATTCTACCATCTTATATGATAAAAGAGTTGGAAAACTTGAAATAATTAAAGTAGATTCTAAAACAAAAGAAACTTTATCTAATGCTTTTTTTGAAATTTATAATACAGAAAATGATTCTTTAATATATCAAGGCTTTACAAATGAAAATGGTATTTTATCTGTTGATAATTTATTATATGGTACTTATAAAATAGTTGAAAGTCAGGCACCAGATGGATATATCATTAGAAATAAAGAATATATTATAGATATTAATAATAATGTAGAAACAAATTTTTTAGAGATTCCTAATGATTATATAGAGGTAGAGGTTCCTAGTACTTCTATGGATGCTTTAAAAAGTAAAAAATATATTGGGATAATAGTTTTTGTTATTGGTTTCTGTTTTGTTACATTAAGTAAATTTAAAATAATTACAAAATTTTTTTAAAAAAGGAATAAATATATTGATTTTATTTAATTTATTTGATATTATTTAGTACATAAGCAAGTGCGAAAGACGAAGTATGTTAGAGTTTATAGAGAGTCTATGGATGGTGAAAATAGATAAACAAGATATACTTAGATCACTTTCAAGTGCTATTTATTTAATATAAATCGGTAATGCGTTATAATAATTGAGAGTTTTTAATAAACTAAATTAAGGTGGTAACACGGTATTTCGTCCTTTGGAATACTGTGTTTTTATATGAAATGGAGGATTAATATGTTTAAAAAATTAAGTGATGAGAAAGAAAGTATTGTTGAAAGTAAAATTTCTGAGAATTGGGAAAAGATGAATATTTTAGAAAAATCATTAGAAAACAAGAATGATAATTTTGTTTTTTTTGATGGACCTGCAACAGCAAATGGATTTCCTGGACTTCATCATATGGTTGCTAAGTTTTTAAAAGATAGTTTTTGTAAATATAAAACGATGCAAGGGTATAAAGTTTTAAGAAAAGTCGGATGGGATACTCATGGTTTACCAGTTGAGGTTGAAGTAGAAAAAACTCTTGGATTTACAAGTAAAAATGATATTGAAAAATATGGTATAAAAGAGTTTAATGAAAAATGTCGTGAAATAGTATGGAAGAATGAAAAAGCATTTTCTGATTTAACAACAAAAATGGGGCAATTCATAGATTTAAAACATCCATATGTGACGTATGATAATAATTATATTGAAACAGAATGGTATATTTTAAAAAAATTCTTTGATGAAGGATTATTTTATGAAGGGGTCAAAATTGTACCATACTGTACTAGATGCGGAACCGGACTTGCTTCTCATGAAGTTGCACAAGGATATAAAGAAATTGATGCCAATACAGTTATCGTTCCATTTAAAAAGTGTGATGAGGATGTATATTTTTTAGTTTGGACAACGACACCTTGGACATTAATTTCAAACGTTGCATTGTGTGTTAATCCCAATGAAGAATATGTAAAAGTAGAAAGTAAAGGATATAAATTTATTTTAGCTAAAGCACTAGTAAATCAAGTATTAGGTCTAGAATATGAAATTCTAGAAAGTTTTAAAGGAATAGATTTAGAATACATGGAATATGAACAGTTAATTCCAAGTTTAGAGGTTAATAAAAAAGCCTTCTTTGTTACTTGTGACAACTATGTTACTATGACTGATGGAACTGGAATTGTTCATATTGCACCAGCCTTTGGAGAAGATGATTCAAAAGTTGGAAAAAAATATAATTTACCTTATTTAAATCCTGTTGGAGAGGATGGAAAATATCTTGATGGTATTTGGAAAGGAATTTCTGTATTTGATGCTGACTTGGAAGTTATTAAATATTTAAAAGAAAATGATAAATTATTTAAAAAACAAAAAATAAAACATAATTATCCTCACTGTTGGAGATGTGGAACGCCACTTTTATACTACTCTAAACCAAGTTTTTATTTAGAAGTTACAAAATTAAAAGATAAAATAATTGAAGCTAATAAAAAAGTTAATTGGTATCCATCTTATGTTGGAGAAAAAAGATTTGGTAATTGGTTAGAAAATTTAAATGATTGGGCAATTTCTAGAAGCAGATATTGGGGAACGCCACTTCCCTTATGGAGATGTGAATGTGGATGTGATTTAATGGTAGGTTCAAGAAAAGAACTTGTCTCACTTGCGATAGAAGAAATTGATGAGACAATAGAACTTCATAGACCATATGTAGATGATGTTCATATTAAATGTCCTAAATGTGGAAAAACTATGAATAGAGTGAAAGACGTAATTGATTGTTGGTTTGACTCCGGTTCAATGCCATTTGCTCAGTATCATTATCCATTTGAAAATATGGAACTTTGGGAATCTCAATTTCCTGCTGACTTTATTTCTGAAGGAATAGATCAAACAAGAGGTTGGTTTTATTCACTACTTGTAATATCTGTATTTTTAAAAGGAATTGCACCTTATAAGAACGTTTTAGTAAATGATTTACTTTTAGATAAAGAAGGAAAGAAGATGAGTAAATCCAAAGGAAATATTGTTGAACCATTTACAACAATTGAGAAATATGGGGCTGATACAGTTAGATTTTATCTTCCTTATGTAAGTCCTGTGTGGACTCCTTTAAAATTTGATGAAGAAGGATTAAAAGAAGTCCATTCAAAATTCTTTAATCCACTTCTAAATACTTATACTTTCTTTCAAACTTATGCCAATATTGATAATGTTGATCCGAGAAATTACGATATTAAATATGATAATCTTGAAGAAATTGATAAGTGGTTATTATCTAAATATAATAAGTTATTAAAATATGTAACGGAAAGTTTTGAAGAATATGATTTAAATAAAGTAGTACGTGCTTTAGTTACATTTGTATCAGATGATTTATCTAATTGGTATATAAGACGTAATCGTGAACGTTTCTGGTCAAGTGAATTAGATAATAGCAAAAAGGCAGTTTATAAAACAACATATAATGTATTAGTAGGATTATCTCAAATGATTGCACCAGTTGTTCCGTTTACATCAGAAAATTTATATACTAAATTAACTGATGAAGAAAGTGTTCATTTAAGTGAATTTCCAAAATATGATTCTAAATTAATTGATTTAAAATTAGAAGAAAAAATGGATACAGTAAGAGATTTAATTTCTATGGGAAGAAAAGTTAGAGAAGAGGTTAAAATAAAAGTTCGTGAACCATTATCTGAAGTAATATTAGATGAAAAAATAAAACCAATAATTGGAGATTTAACAAGTTTAATAGAAGAGGAACTAAATGTAAAAGAGATTAAATTTGAGAAAAATTTAGATTCTTATATTAACTTTGAAATAAAACCTAATTTTAAAGTATGTGGAAAAATTTTCGGTTCTAATATAAAAGCTTTATCAGAATATCTTTCTAAAATAACTAAGGAAGAAATTACTAAGTTAGAAAATGATGAAATTATTAAAATAACTTTAAATGGAGTAGATTATGAATTAGAAAAAGAAATGCTTGATATTAGGATTAATTCAAAAGAAGGATATAATACAGGAATTAATAATAAGTTATTTATTATTTTAAATACAACTTTAACACCTGAGTTAATATCAGAAGGTATTGCAAGAGAAATTATTAGTAAAGTTCAAAACTTAAGAAAAATTAAAGATTTTAATATTACTGACAGAATTTATATTTATTATTATTCTGAAGAAAATTTAATGGAAAAATTAAAAAACTACGTTGATTTTATTAAAAAAGAAACTTTATGTGATTCAATAATTCAAGAAAAGAGAGTAGATGAGGTAACAAATCTTAATGGAATAAATGTATACCTTGATGTTGAAAGAGTGTAATAAAAAAAGGCAATAGATAAAAATATTGTCTTTTTATTAATTCTTTAGTAAATAAAAAATTTGCATTTCAGATATAAATAGATTACAATAAATAAGTGGGGGATAGTCGTGAATAAAATAAAAAAAATACGTAATTTTATGATAACTTCTTTGGCTTTATTCTTTTTATCAAGACATTCTTATAAATTAGTAGAAGGTTATCAAGTTGCAAATGAAATTTATAAAAAACATTTAAATAGTAAAAATCATGTGGAAAATATTGTTGCCCATCGCGGTTTTTCTGGACTTTATCTTGAAAATTCAAAAGAAAGTATAAATGCAGCATTAGAAAGTGATTGTGTTGATATGATTGAAATTGATGTTCGAATAACAGATAACAAAAAAATAGTTTTACATCATGATGCTTTTATTAATTATTTAGATGTTATAGAAAAAATAGAAAAATTAAAAATAGATGATGATGAAAACATTAACTATGTTATTAAAAATTATCCTTTCTATAATTTAAGTGAATTGTTACATGAAGATAAATTATTTTTATATAAAAGATTTTTAAATAAAAGTGTTGATTTAGAAGATGAGGTACTAATTTTTCTATCAGATATTGTAAGAAATTATTCATTTTCTAAACCTTTAATTATTGATGTAAAAACTAATTTTAATAATATAAGTTTTATGGAAGAATTAGATCGTATTTTAAAATCTTATAAAGATTTAATTTATATTCAATCTGATTGCTTTGAATTTATTGATTCAATGATTAAAATATATCCTGATTATAAATATTTATATATTATTAAATCAAGAAGTAATTTAAAAAATAAAAATGATAATTTATATGGATATACGGTAAGATTAGGATTATTTAAAGAAATGAAGATGGAAGAGAATAAGATGTATTTGGTTTATACGATTAATTCTGTTTCAAAATATTTAAATTTGTTAAAAAATAAAAATTATAATAATAATATATATATAATTACGGATCATCCGGATTATATATGTGCTCTTGGAGATATAAAAAAGTTAAGAAAGTAGGTTTATATGGGAATTTTATATGTAGTTGCAACTCCAATAGGAAATAAAGAAGATATTTCAAACCGTGCAATAGAAATTTTAAAAAGTGTTGATATTATATTATGTGAAGATACAAGAACTTCAAGTCATTTACTAAGTTTATTAGAAATAAAAAATAAATTAATTTCTTATCATAAATTTAACGAATTTGAAAGAAGTAGAGAAGTTATAAAGTTTTTAAAAGATGGACAAAATATAGCAATTATAAGTGATGCTGGTACTCCATGTATATCTGATCCTGGTAGTATATTAGTGAAAGATTCAATAGAAGAAGGAATTGAAGTATATTCTATACCTGGAGCAAGTGCTGTGATTACAGCTTTAACTTTAACAGGAATAACTATCAATAATTTTGCTTTCTATGGATTTTTAGAAAGAAAGAGTAGTTTACAAAAGAAAAAATTAGAAGAAATTTATAAAAATGATATTGAAACTGTTGTTTTTTATGAATCACCTAAAAGAATTATTGATACATTAGAAAATATAAAAGAAGTTATGAATAATCCTTATACAATTTTATTAAATGATTTAACTAAGAAATTTGAACGAAAATATTATGGAACTACTAGTAAGGTTTTAGAAGAATTAAAACAAAATAAAAATTATGAATTAGGAGAATATGTGATTGTTGTTCAAAAAAGATATTCTGAAAAAGAAGAAGTGAAACTTTCTCCTGAGGCAATTATAATGGATATATTAGTTAAAGAAAAATGCACATTAAAAGATGCTATAAAGTTAGCATCCGGGAATAAAATTTATAGTAAAAATGAATATTACGATGCTTCTATTAATATCAAAAAGATTATATAGAAGCTTTTTAATCTAAAGAAATAAGTTCGTAATCTCTTGTACCAAGTCCTAAAGATTCAGCATATGGAAGTATTTCTCGTCCTTCTTGTCTATCAATTCTTTCTTGTAATTTAACACTACCTGGATCGTTAGAATTCCAAATCATATCAATAAAAGCTTGATCATTTGCAACAGGGTCTAGACTACCAATAATTCCTAAATCTTGCATTACTGGATCTCCTTGATTTGCATCACAATCACAATCTAGTGATAATGCATTCATAACAGTTATATAAACGATTGGTTTATTATTTTCTTGTAAATAATTTGCAACAGCAGTTGCAGCTTCAGCCATAGAGCGAATGAATTCAATTTGTTTATAAGGTCTTTCCCAAGCAGTATTAGGATTTTCATCTTGTCCACAAGAATGAATATAAGCTTTTCCATTACGAGATGCAATTCCAATTGATTGATTTTTTAAATTGGCTCCGAAGCCTCCCATAGCATGACCTTTTCCATGAGCAAGATTAAGAATAGAATCATAATTTTTAAAATGACTTCCAACAATATCATATTTTAAATATTTTCCATTAAAAGGAATCTTAAATTCACCTTCAGAATCCATAACATCGACATTTGCAAAACTAGTAAATCCATGTTCTTCTAAAACTTCTAAGTGGTCTTTTTCCGTATTTCTTGCACCAGGATATGCCGTATTACATTCTATAATTGTTCCCTTTAACATCTTTACAAGCGGTGCTATTAACTCTTTTTTTAAATAGCCTTTAGATCCTCTTTCGCCAGATGACACTTTAACTCCAACATTTCCTTCTAATTTTACTCCTAATGCTTCATAAACTTTAATTAAAGATTCAGGAGTAATATTTTTTGTATAATATACTTTAGCTTTTTCCATATTTCTAATCATTCCTTTCTTTGTTATATATTATTTACAAATTTATTATATCAATTCTTAAAAATCTCGTCAATTTTTAAATTTGAATGGTGTTACTTTCAATTTCTTGAATTAAGTAATTACTTCTTGTAATCCAATCTGTATTTAATAAATATTTAATTATATTACAATCAATTGAAATAAAACCTAATTTATTTGTATAAATTATCCACTTAGAATAATTCTGAAATTCTATTTTATATATTGTTTTAAAATTTGTTATTTCTTCATTTTCTCTTTTATAAAGATTAAATTCCTTATAGTTACAATTTAATAATTCTTTAAAAAGTAAATTTATAAATTGTTTTGCTTCATGATAACCTGTATATTTTTTCATAAGAGAATTAATAATTATTAATCGATAATTTATGTAGTCACGAGGATTTTCTAAGTTTGTATTGTTTAAAATAAATTTTATTTTTTTTATTATTTCATCTAAATAAGAATTGTTATTTAAGAGTCCTAAATTCTTATCCATTTCATCATTATCCATTTGAGGAATAATATCATAATTCTTTTCTGTACTACTTTCAAATCCAAAATGTTTAGTTCTACATCCAGATTGAATTAAGTATAAATCTAAGGTTAAATCTAATAGGTAGGTTTCATAAGTATTATCATCAATTTTTATGGTTACTTCGTTTGCAACGTGATCTTCTCCATAAGCACCTCGCATATTATTAAGTTTTCTTGCAATAATTTTAGAACTTATTCCATCAATTTTATTTAATAATTCATTTAGAATATATGATATTTGAAGACAAGTTTGATAATTACCTATGTAGTTTTCAAAGTCGATTTTCTTATTATTAATAAATTGAGTATCATATGCAACTCTATAATCATAACTAAATAAAATTCCAAGTTTCTTATAAAGATATCTTACTTTTTCAATTAATGATAAAGACTTTGGTAATTTATTTACTATATCTTTAATTTTTTTAGCAATATTAATATCATTAAAATTAACTTTGTCATTTTCTATAATTTTAATTTTTAAATCATCTACTTGTAAATTATTATTATCGCTTAATAAAGAACTTGAAAGATTATTTTTAACATATTTTAATTTTGACTCATCTAATTCATTTATTTTATTTAACAATATATTTAATTCATCCATAAATAACAATCACCTTTAAATATTATAGCAAAATTAATAATAAAAATATAGGAAAAATTCAATTTGTATTTATTAGGCTATTTTAGATATCCTTTTAAATTTATTAACTAATTAATTTATTGGGGTGTAAAAAATATAAATTTCTTCTATTAAATTTTAATAATATATTATATAATTAAATCATGGTTAGCTGTCTTTATAGATAGTTTAAAATAAGAAATCAAAGAAAATATAAAGGTGATAGTATGAGAACTCCTATTTTTAATTTAAATAATAAAACATCATATAAAGATGAATATAATAAAATAATTAAAGTATTTAATACTAAATGTATTAATATTAATAAAAAAGATTATACTTATTTTGAGTATGTTAATACTTATTTATTTAATAATTGGAAATATCGTGATACTTTTTTAGATTGTTATTCTTATCTAGAATTTATTGGGGTTAATTTAAATAGTAAAAAAATAACAAAAGCATCTTTTATTAATATGCTAGAATTTATTCTTAATATGGAATATTTAATGGAAAGTATTAAATATTATTATGAAAAAACCAAATTATCTACTTTATGTCAAAGTATTATTTTTCATAATATTCCATTAATATTAGAGAGTTTTTCTTTAGAACCATTTTATTTAGATGATAAAATAGTTATTTCTAGTAAAAATGTTAATTATGAGGAGTTAAGAGAATTAGTGCCAAGTGATATTTATGAACTTATGCTTTCTTATACTAGTATTAATAACAGTGGTATTAATATGAAAAAAATTATACTTAATAAGATATATGATTTTTTATGTTTAGATTATGATAAATATAAATCTTATAATCCATCGGTTTTTAATACCATTAAATTTGTTATCACTAAGATGGGTGTAATTGATAAAATTGATAAAAAATATAAAAATCTTTCTAATATTGCCTTAAAAAAATACTATGATGATACTTTTTTTATGATGACGTATTTAATTGAAACGGATAATGTTATTACTAAAAAAGATAATATCAAAGATGTTAAAAATTCATAAATTTATAATAAAAACTTACAAACTTTAAAAAGGTTTGTAAGTTAATTTTTTTTTGGTGCAAATGTTGTAGATATCTACAATTTTTCACAAGTACGAATGATATAAATATCACTTACTAATAATATAGCACATTTTTAATTATATTTTAATACTTTATTACAAGTTTTTTATTTTTTTATAATAATCATTTACACAATTTTTAAGTTTTAAATAATCTTCTTTGGTATTTAAATAACATCTTTTGTTAATTTCCAACATAATTGATTGTAAATTTTCACTTTTTTTATTTAA
>ONSF01000048.1 GCA_900320425.1 uncultured Eubacteriales bacterium
GTTAAAATATCATCTTCATGACTTTTTTTAATATTTAAACTTTCACATAAACTTATAATATAGGAAACATCATGATTTACATCCATTGCATACTCTAAAATACTCATTTTTATCCCGCCTTTCTAATTATTTTCAATTACTTTTTTTATTTCAAGATAAACATTATCATCAATTACTGTTTCTAAATGTTTTTCTAATACTTTGGTTTTCATAGCTTTTTCTAAAACTTCTAAATCCCTTTTAATATATGCACCTCGTCCATTTTTCTTTCCAACTAAATCTACTTCCACATTTCCAAGAGGAGTTCTAACAATTCTAAGTAGTTCTTTTTTAGGAAATTTTTCTCTTGTTACAACACAAGTTCTTTCTGGTATTTTTCTTACTTTCATAACTATCCTAATTTAATTCCTAATTCTTTTGCTTCATTTTCATTTTTAATATCTAGTTTATATTTAGTTAAACGACTTGCAAGTTTGGCATTAATTCCTTTTTTACCAATAGCAAGAGAAAAATTATCAGCATCAGCAACAACAATTGCTTCATTTTTCTTAGGATCAGTTATCAATACGGTTACATTTTTAGCTGGGGATAAAGCATTTTCAATAAAAATTTTGGGATCTTTATCATATTTAATTAAATCAATTTTTTCTCCTTTTAATTCTTTAATAATGTTTGCAATACGACTTCCTTTTTCACCAATACAAGCACCAATTGGATCTATATTAGAGTTTTCTGAGTATACTGCTACTTTACTTCTTACTCCCGCTTCACGTGATACCCCATACATCATAATACTTCCATCAGTAAACTCTGGTATTTCAAGTTCAAATAAACGTCTAACAAACCCATAATGAGTACGAGATAGTTTAATTACTAAATTTTTTCCTGAATTATCAATTTTAGTAACATATACTTTAATAGATGATCCCATTTCAATATGTTCTCCTGGAATAATTTCTTTTTTAGGAAGAATTCCATTACTACGACCTAAATCAATAAAATAGTTATCAGTATCTTCTAAAGCTACAGTTCCAAGAAGTAATTCACCTTCTTTTCCTTCAAATTCTGATAAAATACTACTTCTTTCAGCTTCTCTTATTTTTTGAATAACAACTTGTTTAGCCGTTGAAGTTGCAACTCTTGAAAAATCTTCTTTTGGTTCAATTTCAGTATCAATTGTATCTCCAATTTCTAAAGTTTTATCAATCTTTTTAGCATCAGTTATACTAATCTCTAAATCTGGATTAATTTCACGTTTTATAATATTTCCTTCTTCATCTACTTCTTCAATAGAATCAGCAACTACCGTTAAATAAGAAAATACTTTAATATCACCCGTTTCTCTATTAATTAAAACTTTGCTATTACTTTTTCCATAATTTTTCTTAAATGCCGTTGTTAAAGCTGTTTCCATTGCCTCAAAGACAATTTCCTTATCAATATTTTTTTCTTTAACAATTCCTTCTACTGCTTTTAAAAATTCTTTTGCTTTATCAATAACTTCTTCTTTTACTTTTTTCATTCTCCCATTCCTTCCTTACTTTTTCCATATACTTCAAGAATATACTCTTCACTTATTAAGTCAGCCTCATCCATAATTGGATTAATAATATTTGTAGCTTTTACAATACTATCTAAATCAAGAGTATTTTTACTATCAAGACAAATTCTTAAAAATGAATGATTATTTTCTTTTTCAAGAGTAACGCTGTCAACAACCATTTCTAATTCATCAAGTTTTCCTTTTAATAATTCCTTAACTTTATTTTCCATACTCCTCCAATAAACTAAAGAGTAGGATTTCTCCCACTCATTCATTGATATTATATCATAGATTTTAAGTATTTCAAGTACTTTTATCAATTTTTAAAGACAATCTGTTAGTCAAATTTTATTTACATATTATGTAAAGTTGAAAATGATTTTTTATTTTTCATTTAAATTAGTAGAAAAAAAAGAAATTTTATAGTATAATCTAGGATAGGTGGTGAAATGAATTATCCAAATGGAATTAAAAAGGAAAATAAAATTTTAGAACCTAAATCGATTAATTACAAGAATCGAGGAATGTCATTAGAAGAAGATTTAAATATTACAAATCGTTATTATATTGATAACCATATTGCATATATTTATAAGAAGCCTACTCCAATAAAAGTTGTTAAAGCTGAATATATAAAAGAAAAATATAGAGTTATAAGAGAAGCATATTACAGTGAACCATCAACAACAGACTATAATGGAATTTATAAAGGATATTATATTGATTATGAAGCGAAAGAAACTAAAAATAAAACAAATTTTCCTTTAAATAACATCCATCCTCATCAAATAAAACATATAAGAAATATTGTTTCAGAAAATGGAATTTGTTTTTTAATTATTCGTTTTACGTCACTAAATAAAACCTATTTATTAAAAGCAAAAGATTTTCTAGAATTTATTGATAAAGAAAAAAGAAGTAGTATTCCAATTTCTTATATAGAAAAATTAGGTTATTTAATAAAAGATAAATTTTTAAAAAGAATTGATTATCTAGAAATTGTAGATAATATTTGGAGGTTATAATGAATAAAAATAGTAAATTAAAGAAAAAAAGAAAGACAGCTAAGTTAAATTTAGGACTTATTATCACGATATTAATAGTAATTGCTTGTATATTAGTGTTCTATTTTCTATTAGGAAAAAATGCTGCAATTATTATGACAGTTGGGGTTTTAATTATTCTTGGAATAGCAAAACTTTTTGATATTACTAAGAAGAAAAAAACTCAAAGAAAGATTTTAAAAAGTTTACTTGTCATTTTCCTAATTTTTGGAATTTTATTAGTTTTAGGAGTTATTGGATTTGCTATTTATATTGTTAATAGTGCACCTGAGTTTAACCCAAGTTTATTAAATGAAAAACAGTCAACTATTCTATATGACTCAAATGGAGAAGAATTTGCCAAAATGGGAAGTCAAAAGCGCGAGAACATTCAATATGAAGATTTACCAGAAATATTTGTTGATGCACTTATTGCAACAGAAGATTCAAGATTTTTTCAACATAACGGAGTTGATCTTGCCAGATTTTCGAAAGCTGCATTTGGTCAAGTATTAGGAAATAGCGATGCTGGTGGTGGATCAACTATTTCTATGCAGGTAATAAAAAATAGTTTCACAGATACAACTAGTAAAGGTATTCAAGGAATAATAAGAAAATTTACGGATATCTATTTAGCAGTATTTAAGTTAGAAAAAAAATATACTAAAGAACAAATTATTGAATTTTACGTTAATAACCATAACTTAGGAGATGCCTATGGTGTTGAAGAAGCCAGTAAATATTATTTTGGAAAATCAGCAAAAGATTTAAACTTATCTGAAGCAGCTGTTCTTGCTGGAATGTATCAAGCACCTGATACTTACAATCCTCGAAAGAATCCAAATAATGCTCAAAAAAGAAGAAAACTTGTTTTAAAATATATGGTTAGACATGGTTATATTACCCAAGAAGAAGCTGATTTAGCAAATAGTATTCCTGTTACAAGTCTTCTAAATATTCGTCCATCTAATCAAAGTGTATATCAAGGTTATATTGATACATTAAGAGATGAAATTAAAGATAAATATGGATTAGATCCTAATTCTACTTCGATGTTAATATATACTAACATGAATCGTCAAAAACAAGATGGCTTAAATGATATTGCAAATGGAAAAACATACAACTGGATTGATGATTATGTTCAAGCAGGTGTTGTTATTATTGATTCTCGAACAGGAAAAGTTGAAGCTTTACTTGCTGCAAGAAATTATAACGGTGAAATGCTTTATAACTATGCAACCGATATAAAAAACCAAATAGGATCAACAGCTAAACCATTATTTGATTATGCTCCAGGTATTGAATATAATAATTGGTCAACCTATACTTTATTTAATGATAGTCCTTATACTTATTCAAGTGGACAATCAATCAAGAATTATGATGGTGCTTATATGGGTACAATTACTCTTCGATATGCCTTATCAGACTCAAGAAATATTCCAGCACTTAAAGCTTTCCAACAAGTTGATAAGAAAAAAATAATTGAACTTGTAACAAGTGTTGGAATTACTCCAGAAATTAGTAATGGAACCATTCATGAAGCTCATGCAATAGGTGCATTTAATGGATCAAATCCAATGCAAATGGCTGGTGCATACCAAATATTCTCTAATGGTGGAAAATACACTGAGCCATATCTTGTTTCAAAAATTATTTTAAGATCAACAGGAGAAGTAATTGAACCAAAAGTCGTATCAAAACAAATTATAAGTGATTCAACAAGTTATATGATTGCTGATGTTTTAAAAGGTGTTGTAAATAATAGAATGCGAAATCATAGATATAATATTACCGATAACTTTAGTGCTAAAACAGGAACAACTAACTATCCATCAAATATTTGGAAAACATATCCTGGTCTTCCAAATGATGCAATAAGTGACTGTTGGGTAATGGGATTCACTAATAAAACGGTTATCTCTCTTTGGTATGGATACAATGGTATTGATAAAGAACATTTAGATAGAGTTTTACACTGGATACCAGCAGTAAATGAAAGAGCTAATTTATTTAATGCTATTGCAAATGTTGGATTTAACCATGACGGAACAGATTTTGAAATGCCAAGTAGTGTTGTTAAAGTTGGAGTCGAAGCAGGAACTAATCCTCCACTTCTTGCAAGTGAAAATAGTCCAAGTGTTGTTTATGAATTATTTAAAAAAGGAACCGAGCCAACTGAAGTATCAAATCGTTATTCAAAAGTTTCAGCACCTAGTGGATTAAGTTTAAATTATAAAAATGATAAAGTTGAACTCTCGTGGAATAAAGTATCAGATCCTGGATATGTAAATGATACAGCTTTTGGATATCATATTTATTTTAATGATATTGAAATTACATTTACAACCAAAACAAGTATTACAATTGATAAAACACTTACTAAAACAAATAGTTTACTAGGAACTTATTCAGTTCGTGCTGGATATAAAGATACTGATACTAGTTTATCCAATGCTATTTCTAAAACTTTAAACGATACAGTTACATATGATTTATCATTAAAGACACATACAACCTATTTAGATATTGGAGAAGAAATTAATGATGAATTATTTAATGGAGACTTGGTTATATTAAAAGAAAATGGTAAAGAAGTAACAACAAGTATTAAATCATACTTAACTATTACTGTTAAGAATAGCAGTGGCGATACAGTTACTTCATTAAGTAGTGAAAATCAAGAAACATACACCGTTACTTATACAATAAATTATAAAGGGTATACGAATAAAGTTAGCAATAAAATTGTTATAAAATAAAAGAACCATACGGTTCTTTTATTTCATTCTATCAAAAGTAATTTTTCCAAAAGCATTATTTTTAAAATCTCTAATTATAATATCAATTACTTTTTCAAAATCAACTTCTCCACCTTTTTTTAATAGTCCACGTTTTTTTCCAATTTTTTGATATGTTTCTAATATATCTTCATCAAGTTTTTCAAGATCGTATCTTTCTTTTAATTTATTTGGATATAAGTTAAATATTTTATTTAAAATAAATAATGCAAGATCTTCTTTATTTATAATTTCTTCTTTAATAGAAGACATTGCTGCAAGAGTTAATGCAACATCTTCATTTTCAAACTTAGGCCAAAGAATTCCTGGAGAATCTAAAAGTTCTATATCCTTATTTATTCTTATCCAATTTAAACTTTTGGTAAATCCCGGAATATTCCCTACTCCAGCAGCTTTTTTATTAACTAGTCTATTAATTAAAGTACTCTTACCAACATTTGGAACACCTATAATTAAAACCCTTGCTGCCCTTTCTTTTAATCCTTTATTTTTCCTTTCTTCATTAATTTTTTTCATATATTCTTTGGTTATATTTAAAAGACTATTCACGTTTTCTTTTTTTAAATCGAGAGGAACTACTTTATAGCCTTTTTTTTCATATTCTCTTAATATTTTATTAGTCTCACTTAAATCACATAAATCCATTTTAGTAACAACTAATATTCTTTTTTTATTTTTAATAATTTCATCTATATCTAATATCTTAGATGAAATTGGCATCCTTCCATCTATTACTTCATAAACAATATCAATAATTTCTAAATTCTCCTTCATTTCTCTTTTTGTCTTTGCCATATGACCGGGATACCAGTTTATATTGGTTTTATTATCCATAGGAATCACTCCGTTTCTATTCAATTATAGCATAAAAAAGACGAAATTTAGTATAATTCCGCCCATTTTTAAATCATTTTTTTTGGGGGTAGTTATTGCAACATCATTTTTTGAGTTACAGTTGCCAGGTCATATGGTAAATCGTAATATCTTAATCTTCCGAGCTTTTTATTTATCAAATTTCAATAATTCGAGAACAATTGAAACTATAAGTAGAGTAATACCACTATATAAAAATGTATATCTAATAATATTCCAATGTCTATCATCAGGAAATATACGATTTAGTACCATGTTCAA
>ONSF01000071.1 GCA_900320425.1 uncultured Eubacteriales bacterium
ATTACTTGGAGCAACAGGAACAGGTAAAACTTTTACCATAGCAAATGTAATAAAAGAAACTGGAAAGCAAACGCTTGTTCTTGCTCATAATAAAACTCTTGCTGGACAACTTTATTCAGAGTTAAAAGAGTTATTTCCAAACAACCATGTTGAATACTTTGTATCCTACTATGATTATTACCAACCAGAAGCTTATGTTCCATCAAGTGATACATACATTGAAAAAGATGCTCAAATAAACGATGAAATAGATGAACTCCGACATTCAGCAACAAGTTCCCTACTTTCATATGATGATGTTATTGTTGTTGCATCAGTCTCTTGTATATATGGAATTGGAGAAGTTGAAGAATATCGAAATAAAACCTTAACTTTAAAAGTTGGAGAAACCGTTGAAAGAAATAAAGTAATGTTAAAACTTGTTGAAATGTTATATGATAGAAATGAACTTGATTTTAAAAGAGGAACCTTTAGAGTTCGAGGAGATACCTTAGAAATAATTCCAGCAAGTGAACACTCACATGGACTTAGAATCGAATTTTTTGGGGATGAAATAGATAAAATAAGCGAAATAGATGTTTTAACAGGAGCAATTGTTAGCAATAAAAAAAGTGTTACCATTTTCCCAGCAAGTCACTTTGTAACTAGTGATGAAAAATTAAAACTAGCAGTTTCTAATATTAAAGAAGAACTTGAGATGAGAATTAAATATTTTAATGATAATAATAAACCTCTTGAAGCTGAAAGAATTAGAGAAAGAACTAATTATGATATGGAAATGCTTCTTGAAACTGGTTTTTGTCATGGAATAGAAAATTACTCACGTCATATCGCTTTAAAAGGACCAGGAGAAACTCCGACTTGTCTTTTGGACTTCTTTAAAAAAGATTTTTTACTTGTAATTGACGAAAGTCATGTAACCGTCCCTCAAATAAGAGGAATGTATAATGGAGATAGAGCACGTAAAATGAATTTAGTTGACTATGGTTTTCGACTTCCAAGTGCTCTTGATAATAGACCTTTAAAGTTTTCAGAATTTGAATCTAAAGTTAATCAAGTAATCTATGTATCAGCAACTCCTGGAGAATATGAATTAAATTTAACAAATAATCAATTTGTAGAGCAAATAATAAGACCAACAGGACTTTTGGATCCAACAATTGAGGTTAGACCATCTATGGGACAAATTGATGATTTAGTTGGTGAAATAAATGATAGAATTAAGAAAAATGAGAGAGTTTTAGTAACAACCTTAACAATAAGAATGGCAGAAGAATTGACTAATTATTTAAAACAATTAGATATAAAAGTTGCCTACCTTCACTCAGAAATTAAAACTTTGGAAAGAATGAAAATTATAAGAGACTTAAGAATAGGAACTTTTGATGTATTAGTTGGAATAAATTTACTTCGAGAAGGACTTGATATTCCAGAAGTAAGTTTAATTTCAATAATTGATGCTGATAAAGAAGGATTTTTAAGAAGCTCAAGAAGTTTAATTCAAACAATTGGTAGATGTGCAAGAAATGAGCATGGTCATGTAATTTTATATGCTGATAAAATAACCGACAGCATGGAATATGCAATTAACGAAACTAAAAGACGTCGTGATATTCAAATGGAATATAATAGAATTCATGGAATTACTCCAAAAACTATTCAAAAAGAAATACGTGATTTAATATCTAATACGGATGAAAGAGAAGAAAAACATGAAAAACAAAAATTAAGTAAGAAAGAAAAACTTGGAATGATAGCAAGAATTGAAGAAGAGATGAAAGATGCCGCTAAAAATCTTGATTTTGAACGTGCTATGGAACTTAGAGATATTTTATTTGAAATGAAGAGTGAATTATGAGATTTAAAAAAATCTATGTAGAAATTACCAATATCTGTAATTTAAGATGTTCATTTTGTTCAATAGATAATCGTGAATATAAAGAACTTAGTTTAGAAGAATTTGAAAATATTTTAAAAAAAATAAAACCATATACCAATACAATTTACTTACATGTAAAGGGAGAACCACTTCTTCATTCAAAACTTGATAGTATTTTAAAATTAACTAAAGAATATAATTTTAATGTTAAAATTACAACTAATGGAACACTTTTAAAAGAAAAATATCCTATTTTAAAAAAATATGATAATATTAAACAAATAAATATATCACTTCATTCTGAAAATAAATATAAAAATTATTTTGAAGATGTATTTGAAACATCAAACAAATTATGTAAAAAAATACCTATTGTATATAGAATATGGTTATTAAAAAATTTAGAACTAGATAAATTATCCACCATAATTGTGGATAAAATTATTTCTTATTATAAGTTAGATAATTCTTTTAAAGAAAAAGTTATAAAAAATAAAAATATAAAAATACAAGAAAATATTTATTTAGATAAAGATAATCAATTCATTTGGCCTAATAATATAAATGAAAATAACAAAAATCATGGAACTTGTCTTGGAACAAGAAGTCATATAGCAATTCTTTCCAATGGAAGTGTTGTGCCTTGTTGCTTAGATAGTAATGCAAAATTAAAATTAGGTAATATTTTTGAATCTGATTTAAGTTTTATAATAAATACATCATTATTTAAGGAAATAAATCATGGGTTTCAAAAAAATGAATTAAAGTTTAATCTTTGTAAAAATTGTGAATTCCAAAATCAAAAATTTAAAAGTTGATATTTTAAATAAAATTTGATATAATTTAAGCAACTGAAGGAGGTATTTATGGCTAAATATTGTTCAAATTGTGGTGAAGCATTAAAAGAGGGAGCAGACATTTGTTTAAAATGTGGAAAAATTGTTAATGAAGCAAGAAATATTAATCATGATCCTAATGCAAAGAGCAAAGTTGTTGCAGGTATACTTGGAATATTACTTGGAAGTTTAGGAGTTCACAACTTTTATTTAGGTTATACTGGAAAAGCATTAGCTCAAGTTTTATTAACAGTATTGTCTTGTTTCATATTATCACCTATAACTGCTATTTGGGGATTAATTGAAGGAATTATGATTTTAACAGGAAATATAGACTCTGATGCTGAAGGAAGAAAACTAACAGATTAAAAAACAACTTATGGCAAGTTTTTAACTTGTCTTTTCTTAAATATTGCTAAAAAATTAGAATAGAAGGTGGGATAATGAATGAAGCAAAACCATATTTGGTTATGACTAATGAAGAATTAAAGAAAAAGAAATTTCAAAATAGATTTTTTTCCTATTTTATGTATGGATTTTTTATAATAATAGGTTTTATTGTTTTTTATATGTATAGACTTGATAAATATGAATTTTATTTAAAAAATAATGAAGTATTAATTAATAATGGTAGTAGTTATCAAGTAGAACTTACTCCTAAAAATAGCAAATATTTTGACTTTTTAAATTATAAATATGTTATTGAAAATCCAAATATTGCAAGTGTAGATAAATACGGAAGAATTGAAGCGAAACAAGTAGGAAGTACTAATCTAAAAGTAAGGTACAAGAATAGTTTTACTTCCAAAATAATGAAAATAAATATTGAAAATATTGATGTACAAACAATTGATTTTAAAGAAGAAGTCAAAATTAATACTAATGAAAGTACTAAAATTAATCCAATCATTAATAACGAAGAAAAGATTAATACAAATGTAACGTATGAAAGTAATGATTCAAATGTTGCAATTGTAGATGAATATGGTAATGTTAATCCGGTTGGAGTTGGAGAAACCACTATTATTGCTAAATCCGAAAATGGAACTGAAGGAGAAGTAAAAGTTAAAATTGAACCTAGTATAAAAGAAGTTCAAAATATATCATTATCTGAAAGTACTATATCACTAAAAAAGGGAAAACAATTAAAATTAATTGCATCTATTATACCAATTGATGCTACTAATCAAACCTTGACCTGGGAAAGTGACAATGATAATGTTACTGTCGATAATAATGGAACAATTTCGGCTAATAAAGTTGGAATATCTACAATTACTGTAAAAGCAAATAATGGAAAATCTTCAATTTGTAAAGTTATTGTCGAAGAGACAGCGATTGAAATTAGTTCGATAAGCTTAAATTCAAATTCAAAAGAATTAACAGTTGGAGAATCTTTTCAACTAACAACAACAATTAATCCTAATAATGCAACTATTCGAAATATTAGTTGGGAAAGTAGTAATAAAAATATTGTAAATGTTGTTAATGGAAAAATTACAGCTATAAAAGAAGGAAGTGCCACAATTACAGCTAAGTCTTTAAATGGAAAAAAAGCAACTTGTCTTGTAAAAGTTAAAAGTAATGAAGTCATGGCAAATAGTATTAATTTAAATATTACAAATACATCTTTAAATGTTGGAGGAAGTCTTCACTTAAATGCTATTATTACTCCTAACAATACTACAAATCAAAATATTACTTGGTCTAGTAATAATAAAAACATTGCAACGGTTAATAATGGATTAGTTAATGCTTTAAAAGAAGGAACTGTTATTATTACTGCTAAAACATCAAATGGAAAAACGGCAACGTGTACTATTTTAATTCGTAAAAATGTTATTGTATATAAAGCCGTATTTTACCCAAATGGAGCTAATATGAATCCAGTTACATTAAGTTGTGAAAGTAGAAGTAATGGATGCAATATAACAGCACCAAGTATTGAAAGAGCTGGATTTGTTATAGATGGATGGAATACAGACGCTAATGCTAATAATGCAAATTATCCTATAAATTCAAATATAACTATTGCAGGAGATACAAATTTTTATGCAATTACTCATAAAGATATTACAGCAAAATTTAAAGAAAATAATGCGACTTTATCATTTAGTAGTCAAACATGTAGCATTTATAATGCTAACTTAAGTTGTAACATTAATACCCCAACAATAAAAAGAACCAATTATAGTTCCTTAGGATTTAATGTTGATTCCAATGCAAGAGAAGGAAGTGTCGGGGCTAATCAAACAATATCTATTCAAGATAATGTAACTTATTATGCAATCACTAAAATAAAAAAAGATGGTATTTTAGAAGGATGTACAGGATATATGGCCGTTAATGAAAAATTATATTCATCAGCTTCTAAGTCATCAAGTAGTAAAAGTATTTCTGCTGGTACGCCTTTTACCATAATTAGTGAAACAGGAGCATTTTGGTATATAAATACAGGGTCTTCAAAAGGATATATCTTACACGATTATGCAATGATTAATTTAAGTGATTATATTCCAAGTATTATTTATAATATTGCAAATGCAAGTTCAAGCATTTATGCCTCAAGTGGATATAATCTTCCTGATGTTACTGGAAAAAAATTATATAAGGCTGGTAAAGTATATAATAATCGATTAAAGAAAGAAGAATATATTGCACCAGCAATGTATAGTTTTGCCAAAAAAATATTAAGTGCTCAAAAGAAAGCGTTAAAAGATGGATATACTTTAATGATATATGATTCTTATAGACCAAAATCAGTTTCAGAAAAAATTTATAAATCTCTATCAGAATTATATAGTAAAGAAAAGACAGTAAGAGACAATATAAATCGTGATGAAAACGGAAAAAGTTGGGGACAAAGTTGGTTTTTAGCAAAAAGTCTTTCAACCCACAATACAGCTGCAGCAATTGATGTAACACTAGCACATAACGAAACCAAAAAAGAAGTAAAAATGCCTACTAAGATGCATGAATTGTCAACAAAAGCTGTAAAAACAATTTCATCTGTTAAAAATAATACTTATGCACAAAAACTAGAAAGTTATATGACATCATCAGGACTAAATACGTTAGCATCTGAATGGTGGCATTTTCAAGAAAATGCAAGTTATAATCGAATTATGTCTCGTTCAAGTCGTGGATGTGACTTTCAACCTACTAAAGTTTTAAGTTATTAAAAAACAGTTTTACTGTTTTTTTTTATCCTAATAAAACATCTAAAACCATCATTATCATAAATCCGACTAAAGAAAACATTGCCATTAAATCTTTACTTTCATTTGTTTGACTTTCAGGAATTAATTCTTCTACAACAACATAAATCATAGCACCAGCAGCAAAAGCAAGAAGAAATGGTAAAATTAATCTCATTTTTAATACTAAAATAGCTCCAATTACTCCCGATATAGGTTCTACAATTCCTGATAATTGTCCATAAAAAAATGATTTATTACGAGAAAATCCTTCTCTTCTTAGAGGAACACTTACAGCAGTTCCTTCAGGAAAATTTTGAATTCCAATTCCAAGTGCTAAAGTCCAGGCTGACATTAAAGTCGCCCCATCCAAACCATATAAGGTTGATCCAAATGCAACCCCTACAGCAAGTCCTTCGGGAATATTATGCAATGTAATTGATGTTATCAACATTAAAACTCTTCGATTAGTTGTAATTCCCTTTTTATTTTGAAGTCTATTCATAACTTTATCTCCAATGAATAGCAATAAACCACCCGAAATAAATCCAATAGAAATTACAAACATAGCATTTATTTTTAAATTATTTGCCATGCTAATTGCCGGAGATAATAAAGACCAAAATGAAGCGGCTATCATAACTCCAGCTGAAATTCCTAACATAGAATCTAATACATTCTTATTAATTTTTTTAAAAAAATAAACTAAAGCTGCTCCTAAAGCCGTTATACTCCAAGTAAAAATTGTAGCAATTAAAGCTTGAACTACAGGATTTAATTGAAAAATAAAAAACATATTTCCTCCTAATACTCTATTATTAGAATATGAAATTGTTTTTAATATGTATAGGCTATTTTTTTAAAGGAAGTCCATTAGCATAAGATAAATTTCCATAAAAACTTTCTAAATTTAATGGTTTGTCTTGATAGATATATTCATACAACTTTTCAATTTTTTTTACTCCTTCTTTTACTACTTTATCATATAATTCCATAAAAGTTTTTTGACTTGTATTTTCCTTCTTTTTAACATTATACCAAAGTTTGTGATTTAAATTTAAATAAAATTCATTATCTTCCTTTGTTAAATTAAAGTTATATGATAAATATCTAATATCTCTACTTATAAATCGTATAAAAATAAATAAGATATTATATCCAACTTTTTTTATTTTATATGGATCATACCTAAAAAAGTGAAAAAACAGTTTCATATCATTCAAACATTTATAATAAATAATACCTATATTTTTTTCTTTAAATACTCTATAAAATGCATCATTTAATAAATTTTCTACATCATCTTGTTTTTTTGCATTAAAGGCAAATTTATGAATAGAAAATTTTTTATAATCTTGTCCTTTTAAATTTAAGACATAATTATCTATATAAGTTTCAATTATAAAATGATAATCCTTTTTCTTTTTTGTTTTCTTTCTTAAAAAATCAGCTTTATAATTAATTAATGGATGACAAGTTGTATCTCCTAAATAGTGAGTTAAAAGTCCACATAAAAAAATAAATTGATTTATATTTTTAGTTTTTTTAACTATATCTGTTAAAGTAATAAATAATTCATTTACCTTTTCCCGATGAACTCTTCCTCCAAATTCTTGAATATGTAAAAAATATCCAAATGGAAATAAAATTCGATAAAAGTAAAATAAATCTGGTCCCTGCGAATAAGTTTTATATTCTTCTAACTTACTAGTAAATTTTTTTTTTATATCTAAATTTAATCTTTCATAAATATCACTTGCCATATAAGCATGTGTCATGGTTGATGGCATATTATTCTCCTTTCTAAAAGAAGATAAATTAATTATCTTCTTTAAAATAAACTTTATTATCTATAATATATCCTTCTTTTTTCGTTTTCCATATCAAATAATTATTATTTTTACATTTTCTATTCTTCCAAGTGTTTTATTTAAATTATTGAATTTTTAGTATCTTGTGCAACTTTTATAAAAACTAAAACAGTATTATAAGAAAAATATATTTCTTAATTTTATTCTTCATTAGGCTTTTTTTCTGTTAATAAATCAATTGCTTTTTGAAGTTGACTATCATATTTATTCTCTTCTGTTTTAGCACTATAAGTCACCTCATATTCAGGAGCAATTCCCTTTTCTCCTACACTTTCTCCTTTTGGTGTTAACCATTCTTGAAAAGTAAATTTAATACTTGCTCCATTAGATAAATCTTGAGTCTTTTGAACTTTACTTTTTCCAAATGTTGTTGTACCTATGGTATATGCATGATAAGTTTCTTTCATAGCTGCAGTTAGCAATTCACTTGCTGATGCACTTCCTCCGTTTACTAAAATAGCTACTTTATAATTTCTTGATTCATTCGTTTTATCATAAAATTTTTCTACTTTATCTTTAGTTTTTAATTGATAAATTAAGTCTCCTTTTTTCAAAAACATAGATAAAATTTCAGAAACCGTTGATAAATAACCACCACTATTTCCTCTCACATCAATAATTAAAGAATCAATCTTTTCTTGTTCTAATTTTTCCAAATGAGTTTTAAACTGTTTGGCAGTATTAGCTGCAAATAAATCTATTACTATATAACCTATTCTCGAATCATTTTCAAGAAGTATTTCTGAGGTTACAGAATCAATATCGATGCTTTTTCTTTTAACTACAAAGTCTATTTCCTCATCCCCTCTTAAAACGGTAATTTTAACTGTAGTTCCTTCTCGTCCTTTTACTAAACTAGATATATCACTTATATTTTTTTCAGTAATATCTTCTCCGTCTACTTTTTTTAGAATATCGCCTTTTCTAATCCCTGCTTCATATGCAGGGCCATCTTCATAGGCTTCCCTTACTTCTACCTTTAAATCAGAATATTGAATAATCTCGGTTCCTATTCCAACATATTCTCCATTTACTTTCTCATTAAAAGCCGTGCTTGTTTCTTCATCCATAAATACAGAATACGGATCACCCAAATAATTTACCATTCCATTTATTCCGGCTTCTAATAACCCATCTTCTGATACATCTTTATAATATTCATTTAATATTTCAGTATATGTATCAGAAAACTCTCTTAATTCTTTTTTTATTCCATAATTAAGAGCACCTTTTCCATACATAAGAATTCCACCTGCAAACATTCCAAATACAACAGTTATAATCATAATGACAATTACTTCCATTAAATTAAACTTTTTATTTTTATCTAAAAAGCAAAAATATTTTTTATATTTGCTTCGATAATTTTTTAATAATTTTCCAAATCTATTTTTCATAATCTCTCCTTTTAAGTATATTTCTATTTTATCACAAATTGACCAGAATGAATATGAAATTTTTGTAAAATAAAAAGTAAACAATTAATTTAATTATTTACTTGCTAAAAATTATTTTTCCATTTCAAGATTTAATTTTTGATCATATTTTAATACTTTTGAAAAATAGTCTTTGTTATTACCAACAAAAATTTTTCTTTTACTATTTGTATATCCTACCACAATATAGCTTTTAGTATTATTTATGATGTTATCCTGATCATCAAATCCTATAATTAT
The DNA here is from genome assembly GCA_900320425.1 of uncultured Eubacteriales bacterium. Classification (GTDB taxonomy): domain Bacteria; phylum Bacillota_I; class Bacilli_A; order RF39; family UBA660; genus RUG591. Next base: position 9,460 of record ONSF01000071.1, read on the forward strand.
ATCATTTAAAGATTCATTTTTAGAACCACCATATACTTCTTTTCTTATAATATTTCCTTCATAATCAAATTCTATTAACATTCCTTCAGTCATGTTTTTTTGATATTTTAATCCTTTGATATCTATATCACTTGAACATGTATAACCAACAGCAATTAAAGAATTATCAAGAAGTAACAAATTATTAAATCTATCGTCTTTATTTCCTTCTATTTTATAAATATCCAAAAGTTCTCCATTTAAATCATATACAAATATACAGGCATCATATTCAAATATAGTTTTGCCATCTTTATCTTTTTCCTCACTTTTATTATATGCTCCTGCTATATATAATTTATTATCTTTAAGTTTAACACTACTCATTCCATAGGTATCAGTATTTGAATAATTCTTAACCCAAATTCTATCACCATTAAAATTAAATTTAATTATCATTCCATAATTAACCGCGTCTTTTCCAACCGCAATATAACCATCATCAACTTTAACAATATCATTTAAAATTGCCGACTTATTACCACCAAAATTATTTGTCCAAATAATATTTCCATCAAAATCATATTTTACAATAATTCCCCCACCTACATTGTAATTTCCAGTAGGAATTTCAAAATTTTCAAATATGCTTTGTCCTATAACAATTAATCCATCATCTTCTACTAAAATCTTTTTAAATTTTGTATCTCCTAATATTTGAAAATTTTTACTCCATATAATATTTCCATCTAAATCATACTTTACAATTAATCCATCTGTTGTATTAATACTTAATTGTTTCTTCTCATAAACATAATTTCCAACTGCATAAATGGAATTATTAGCAACCTTAGCATCATAGAAAATTGAATGATAATCAGTTTTAAATGTTTTTTCAAACACTACATTTAACTCCTTATCAAGTTTTACTAGTTTAGCTTGTTCAGCATAAACTCGATTGGTAAGTCCTTTTTGAACCCCATCTTCATATTCAAAAATAAATGAATTATTATATTTACTATATTTAAAGTTACTTGATCCTGTTACTAAATAATAATCATCAACTTTGTTAATACTATTTAAAGTATCTATATAAGTAATTTTATTTTCACGACTTAGATTTATTAAATACATTATAATCAGTTCTATTAAAACAATTGAGATACTTACAATAAATACTATTCTTAATATTTTTTTTACTTTTAAAACTTTTAAAAGATTCGTATCAACATTTTTATTATTTTGTTTCTTTTTACTTATTATGTTTTTTTTCATTTTTACCTCTCATTACTGTTTAATCTAGAAAGTATTTATATTTCTTAATTAAAAACTTATATATTTTTATTATTTTTCAAATTTTCTTTTAAAACTTCTTGATAATTACTATATACATAATTTTGATAATCTAATTTTGTTGTATTAAACATATCTATAATTTTATCTAATGGAAGTTCCTGTGTTTTTATTTCGGCTAATTTTTTATTATGTTTTAATTCAATTCTTTTGGTTATTTCTAAAGAATTAGCTTCTATTTTTTTATTAATATCATTTAAAGCTACTAATTTTTCATTATAATTCATACTTTCAACATATTCATCTAAATAAGAAAAATATTGTTTTTGAAATTTATCTAAAATATCAAATATAGTTTTATATAATATAACATTTTCTTTTGCTCTATTAAGACCCATAGTATATTCTTTTAAAAACTTATCCTCTTCAATTTCAAAAGTTTTAGATTCATTATGAATAAAAAATTCGTCTTTTAAATTGTAGTTTCTAATATTAACAATATTTTCATTATTTTTAATAAGTCTTTCAATATCTACAATGTTTTCAAATAATTTAGCATAAATATCCATTGTTTCTATAAACGAAACTTCCATGACTTTCTTTAACATATAAGAAGATATATAATTTAAAATTTCTCCCATATTTTTGTGTTCTTTAAAATACTTAGGCCTTGCATAAATTAAATATATATCTACTAATTCCTTTAAAGTATAATTATCTAAAGCAGAAATAAATTGTTCTCCTTTTCCTAAATTATATTCTTTTAATAATCCATCTATCATATATCATCACATTAAAATATTATCATGAACTTTTAAATTTGTAAATCTAATTTAAAAAAATAATAAAAAATTAAAAAAAATACTTTTATTTAAAAAATATTTTTTTCTCTAAATCTATTTCATTTATATATTTCATAATATCATCTACTGATAAATTCGTATAACTAGCTATTTTATGAATATTTATTTTCATATCTAATAGTTCTTTAATAATTATTTTTAAATCAATTTTGTTAAATAGATTAAAAATATCATTATTATTCAATAATTTATTATTTTCAATAGTTATAATAAAATTATGTAAAAAATCAATTCGTTCCTGATAATTTTGTATTTTTTGTTCTTTTAAACTTATCATATGTTTAAGAATATTTAACTTTAGTTTCTGTAAACTATTTAATTCTAAAACATCATACTTTTGATATAAATTTTTTATTTCATTTTTATCAAGTTCATTGAGTTCATTCCATCTTTGATAAAATAATTGTTTTTTAAATTTTAAAATTGCTAAAGCTCTAATATTTTTTCCTGATGTTATTCCTTTTTTATTATTAATATCATATAACTCTTCAACTTCTATAATATCATCATGATTATAACAAATAGCAATATAATCATTTGTAGTTTGAATGTACATAGATTTAATATTATCATTAATTATTGTTCCAACCTTTCTGATACTTCCATCTTTATATTGAATAAAATAATCCATACCAAATTTATCATTATAAGAAAATGGTTTCATTATTAATATTGTACTTTCACTAATTAATAAATAATCTGTTTCTTCATAATAAAATTTATTGTTTTTCATTACTAAATCCCCTTTCAAATCGTGCTATATTATATAATAGTTATTATAATATTTCAATGATATTATAATATTTTGAATAAATATTATGATTAATTTATGATAATGTCTTAAGTGTTATCGCTTGAAAATGTCCCAAATTGACCATACTAATGTATGGTGATAATAAAT
>ONSF01000058.1 GCA_900320425.1 uncultured Eubacteriales bacterium
AAAGATATGGGATTATTTACATGATTTAGGAATAAGAATTGATTCTAAATTATCTGGAAATAAAGTTGGTATGACTTATGATATAACATTTGAAGGAAAACCATTAGCAACAATCGCAACAAGTTCTCCAAAAGGTAAATCATTAATTACAACAGATTTATACTATGATGTAACTTGTGAAGAAAAAGATTTAGATTTAGTTTTTTTAGTTGCTTTTTCAATAGCAAAGACAGAACAAACTTTTTATAATTAATAATAAATAAGAAATAATTAGAGATGAAAAATAGTAGTTTCTTTAATAATATATGCATTTATATATACAAAGGTATAAAATTAGAATAATCGTAAGATTAAGATATTACGAACTATTAAGTCGAGAGTAAAATCTCGATTTTTTGTGATATTTATTTTGATATTTGCTTTTAATATTAAGATTTTAGCCGAAGGAGAGACAATAGGAAGTAATACAGGAAAAAATGGAAATAAAACAACAGGAGAAATTAAAGGATCAGGTGGAGATGGTTATTTAGCTAATATAACTGGTATTGATAAGTATAGTAATGCATATCAAGCATTAGATGTTATAGATTCTTATGTAAAAAATAACGGTGGAACTTGTAAAAAAAGTGAAACTAAACCAGCTAATGATAATTAATTGTATGAGAGTTGTTACTTTGGTTCGTGTTTTTTTTTAATATTATATTACTCAAGTGCTTTTTTTTAATAAATAGACACTGTTTATAGACTTTTAATTAGAAATTTAGTACAATGTTTGTATGTTAAGGATGTGATAGTTAATGAAAGTTATTTCAATGTTTTCTGGTGCTGGTGGTTTAGACTTAGGCTTTTCTTTAGCTGGTCACAAAATAGTATGGGCAAATGATTTTGATGAATACGCTGTTAATACTTATGAAGAAAATTTTAACAGATTTAACAAACATAAAGTTGTAAGAGGAGATATATTAGAATATCTTAATCAAGAAGAAAAAAAATTAAAAAAAGAAATACCTGATGCAGATATAGTTATTGGAGGCTTTCCATGTCAAGGCTTTTCGATAGCTAACATAAATAGAAGTATGGCTGATGAAAGAAATTTTCTTTACTTACAAGTTTTAAAGATGATTAAAATTAAGAATCCTAAATTTATATTATTAGAAAATGTCAAAGGCCTAGAAAATATGGAAAAGGGTAAAATTCTTGAAATGATAATTAAAGATATTGAATCAGTTGGTGAAGGATATACTGTATATTATAATGTATTGAATGCTCTAAACTATGGAGTTCCACAAAATCGTGAAAGGGTTATAATTTTTGGAGTTAGAAATGATTATGCGAAGAAAATAAAAATGCCAATTACAGAAAAACCAATAGATCGTCAAAAAGCCAAAAAAAGATTATTTGTTAAAGAAACTCATTCGAAGGACAGTAATATTAAACAACCTCAAAGCACATATTTAGTTGTTACTGATATGTTTAATAAGTTGTGTAATAAGAAAAAAATAAATTTTGAAGATTATTTTAATCCAAATATAAAATATCAATATCAAAATTTAAGAGATACAATTTTTGGTTTACCTGAAGAAACCAATATTGATGATTGCAAAATATTGAATCATACATCATCAAAATGTAAATTGAATCAAAAAAAAGCTCATATGGTTGGAAATAGACCAACACATTGGGAAAAATATTCACCAACTATAATGGGGAGAGGTAGCGGAACAGGTGGTCCATTAATAATTCCTCATCCAGAATATAATAGACGAATGAGTGTTAGGGAAGTTGCAAGAATTCAATCATTTCCTGATACATTCTTATTTTTAGGAAGCACTTCAGCATGTTATAGACAAATTGGAAATGCGGTTCCTGTTTTAATGGCGTATAATATTGCAAAAATTTTTCCAATAAAAATAGAAGATTTTTTAAATTAAATCTTCTATTTTTTCATCTAATAATTTTACAATGATATCTATATTGTTAATGAATTTCTTATTTTCAAATACTTGTTCTAGATTAAGCACAGTATCAAAATAATCTAAATTAAGTTTTTTAATCATATCTATTAATGCTGTATATCTAATTCTTAAATTATTGTTTTCCCATCTATACCATATTTTTGTAAATCCGTTAATTCCACCATTTTCATCTTCTAACGATTTTGTTATAGCTTTAACAAATGAATCTGCTGGTATTAATGTTATTTTCATTTTGTAGCCAGATTTATAGACAATAAGAATATCATCGCTATAAACATATTTTACATAATCATTTATTCGTTTTTTAAATTCTTCGAAATAACCATCTCGTTTAATAGATGTTAATAATGGTATTGTTTGTCTAGGAGATCCTAAACCACCTTTCCTATCACTAAGCATTTGATTTGTTAGTCCTATAAACAATGCTCTATGTGACAAAGAACCAATATTGATTTCATCATTAAAATCGGTATCAATAATTGTTCCTGTTTTATCATATAGTTTTCCTTTAAGGGTTTTTATGGACAATTCATAGTTATTAATTTTATGATCGGCTTTTTCTCTTTTGTTTGAAGATAAATCATGACTAACATTCCAGTCTTTTTTCAAACATAAAGTATCATACTTTTTTATATATTCTGGAGTAATTGGATTGTTTCGAGATTTTGTATCAGTTGCTTTTTCTCCAACTAACTCTCCAAAAATATCTTCAAATATTCTAGCCGTTGTGTGTCTATCTCTTGTTTCCTTTGAAGAAACAAATTCATACATCATTAAACCTATAAATAATGAATTTATTTCTCCAATGTCAATTCCTTTTTTTAATGTATCAAGGTATTTAATAAGTGATTTTCTATCTTTAGGTTCTTTAATATTAAATTCATGGCATATATTTTCTGAAAATGAATGTAATTTATCAAACAGTACTTTATCTAGTATCATATTAAACCTCCAAAAATATTATATCATTATTTTAGAAAAAAAGATTTAATAGTTAATGAAAAATAATAAAATAAGTAATATAAATTAGAAAAATTAAATATAAAATAATTTTTTTGTGATATAATCTTTAATTATAAAGGTGATATAAAATGAAAGATAAGAAAAGTTTAATAATCTACTTTAGTAGAGCGGATGAAAATTATTTTGGTGGAGAAATGAGATATGTAGATAAAGGTAATACAGAAATTATTGCTGAATACATTAAAGATATTGTTGGTGCTGATATGTTTAAAGTAGAACCACTTAATCCATATTCAGCTAATTATATGGAATGTACCCGCGAAGCAAAAGTAAGAACTAAAGAACATAATGCACCTATTAAAGAAAATGTACCTGACATATCTAGTTATGAAGTTATTTATGTTGGTTCACCAATTTATTGGGGAGGTATGCC
>ONSF01000049.1 GCA_900320425.1 uncultured Eubacteriales bacterium
ATGATAAGTTCTACCAAATTTATGAATATCATCTTTTGAATATAATTTTTCTAAATCACTTATTTTTAAAATATTAATTCCTTCTAATTTTTTCATCATTTTATGAAAAACTAAACCTGTTGCTAAAGCATCATAATCTCCTCTATGATGAGACTCTTCATCAAACTCTACACCGTATCTTTTGGTAATATTTGAAAGTCCATGACGTGTTACATCTTGATCAAGTATTTTTGATAAAGCTAAGGTATCAATGACTGGATTTTTATATTCACCTAAATTATATTTTTTGTAACACATTTCGATAAAAGATGTATCAAATTTTGCATTATGTGCAACCATAGGTAAATCACCTGTCCATGCAAGAAATTCTTTTACCGCATCTTCTTCTGTTCCACAATCTTCAACCATTTCATTCGTAATGCTCGTAACACTCGTAATTCTTTCACTTATAGGTTTTGGTGGTTTAATTAATTTATCAAATTTATCTATAATTTCGCCATCTTTAAGTTTAACAGCACCTATTTCAATAATAGAGTCTCCTCCTGCTGCGTTAAACCCTGTTGTTTCTAAGTCAAAAACAACATACTCTTGTTCAAGTAAAACTAAATCATTGCTTCTTTTTACAACTTCAATATTATCGTCTACTAACGTTAATTCTGTTCCATAAATTACTTTAAATTTTTCTTCTTCACTTTTTCCTTTGTTATATTCAAGCATCATGTTATATGCATTTGGAAAAGCTTGACAACCAGCATGATCAGTAATTGCTAAAGCCTTATGTCCCCATTTAATTGCTGTCTCAATTGTGGCAACTCCATGTTTTGAAACTCCACATACACCATCCATTGCACTCATCATAGTATGAGTATGAAGTTCTACTCTCTTAACTGGTGCATCATCAATAATCTCCTCCATCTTTTTATTTGAAACATTAATTGCATTTACATTAAATACCACTTCATCCATAGAGTATTTATCAATTTTTGTGTTTCCCTTCATTTTAACCCATGTACCTGATTTTAAAAGTTTTAATAGTCGCTCTAATTCTTCGCTGCTATTTAAAAATATTTTAGCATACATACTGTCAGTATAATCAGTAACTTTCAAAGTAATTATTTTAAAATTACTTTTACTAGATTCAAATGTATTAACTCCAAAAATTTCACATTCAATTACTAAATCGTTATCTTCACCAACAATATTAGCTAAAGAAATTACATCTCCTTCAATAATCTCACCGTAATAAACATTTGGATCTTCTATCGTTACAATTTTCTTTCTTCTTTCAAATCTTTGAAAATTGCTATTTCCAAAGCTAGGTCGTGGAGCATTTAAATTAGATACATTAACCTCATTCGTCTCTTCTTGAATTTTCTTTAAAATACTTTCTCCTTCTTCTGTATCTAAATAAATATATAAAGGTGTATAACCAAGACAAACTAATTTTTTGTTTAACTCTTCTAAATAAGTATCCAGTTGACTTTTCTCTCCATTATTATAAACAACAATATAATTATTATTATTTCCATTTATTTTAAGTCTTTCATTTAAAAAAGATACTTGTTTAGGTAAAAAATAATTAAAATATTCTTTTAAATATAAACTTTTATCTCCTAAATTTTCAAAAAAAATATATACACTAGAATGAAAAAACTCTTCCATTCGAGTTTTTAAATTTAAATAATCTTCTAAAGAAAAAATGTTATTTCCTTTTAAATACATTTTTATTAATTCTTTCTTCTTAGAAATAACTACTTTTTCTAAAGAAAGATGTTTATAACTATCAATATTATCAATATGTATTAAGTGTAAAAAGTTAATTAATTTTTCATCTTCCATCCTGTACCTCTTTCATATTATTTCAATCTCTTCTTCTTGTTCAATCTGTAAAACATTACCAAGTTTTAAAATATGTTTATTATTTTTTATACAAAATGATATAAATTCTTCTAAATCCATTTTTTTCATATTTTTATCAATTGGATAATTTTCAATATCAAAAGCAATCTTATCTTCAATCATTTTATTTAAGAGAGTTTCTTTGCTATCATATCCCAAGTACATTAACCAAAATGGATATATTTGTCTTTTAATAATTTTTAAAGTTGGATTTCCTAATTCATAATTTTCTTTACTCTCAAGTCGATTTCCTATTTCATTAATTACAGCAAGTTCCATTACAGAATCAAGTATTTCTTTAGAATCTTTGAATTCTTCTTTCATTGTTCCTTTTATAATATTTAATATAAGAAGCGTTAATACATCATATTTATCTTTATCACTTCCCCAAATTAAAGTATCATTATTATTATGAAATTCAATACATTCCATCCTAGGATGAACAACATAAATTTTAAAACCTGTCTTAAATTTTATTTTAATTACATCTTTTATAGCTTCTTTTATTTCTTTATCATTACTATGAAATATTTTTATTAAATGCATTTTATGTTTAATTGTTTCTTTTTTTAAAGAAAGATATAAATCACTTTTAAAAGTTTCTTCATATAAAACATCATTATCAGGTATAAAATCTTTTCCATACTTAAGTATTTCTCCCTTATCTTTATGACAAAAATTATATTCTTTTTGAAATTTGCTCCATAAAGATTTTCGAAATTTATCAATTTCTTTAGATAAACTAGCACCATATAAAAGATACCATGCTAGTAAGTATTCATTTACTTCAAAATTTAAATTCATATCATCAACTACTTTCCATAACAAAATAATCATATCATAAAAAAAAATCTTTTTAAAGGTCGTTAAACATATTTTTAAAAAAGTTTTTTATTTTTAAAAACAAAGATTTTTTTTCTTTTTTCTTTTCCTTTATTTTATAAATTACTTCTTCTCCTATTATTTTTTCTTTTAATAAAATTTGTACACATCCAAAAGTATTATTTTTTTCTTCTAATAATACTTTTAAATTTACATTGTTAAGTTCATCTTTTGTTATAGGATAATAAAAATTGTTTTTTAAATAATATTTTCCTGGTACTATCCCTGCTATTTTAAAATTATTTTTATCTAAAAGTAATTCTTTTTTATAACGATTAAAATAGTATTCATATAATCTTTCATGATTTTGATATATATCATAGTCATCAAGCGTTACAACAAGTAAATTTAAATCATTTTTAGTAGCTGTTGTTACTAAACTTTTTCCAGCAAGAGGAGTATAGCCATTTTTGGCGGTAGTAGTATTTTTATAGGTAAAAAGAATTTTACAACGATTAACTAAGGAATATGATTTTAAACTAGAAGAAAAGTCATAGTATTTTTCTCCAACTATTTTTTTATATTCTGGATAGTTTAAATACAAATATCTAGTTAAAATTGCTAAATCATAAGCGGTTGAATAGTTTTTGGTTTCTTCATCTAATCCATGAGGATTTTTAAAAATAGTATTTTGCATACCAATTTCTTGTGCTTTTTTATTCATCATCATAACAAATTCTGAAACACTTCCTGCAACATTAACTGCTAAAACAACACTAGCATCATTTCCACTTCGCATCATAAGTCCATATAATAGTTCTCGAATAGTAAGCTCTTCGCCAAGATTTAAATACATGTTAGTTCCATACATCTTAAGAACTTCTTCTCCTACTTTTACTTTAGTATCAAGTTGATTTTGAAAGAAAGATAAAGTTACTAAAAATGTCATAATTTTTGTAGTTGATGCAATGAGTCTTTCTGTATTACTATCTTTTTGATATAAAATTCTTCCTGTATCAATATCCATCACAATACTAGACTTGCCTGTATCATTTAGTCCACTAGCAAAAATATTTATTGGAAGAAGTAAAAAAATACTTAAAATTATAAGTCCTTTTTTCATAGTCTCACCTATTCTTAAATATATGAAAAAAATAAATTAATTATTATTTTTTAATACTTTAAAAGTGAAAAATAAAGTATCAGTAAAAATATATTATAATACAAAGAAAAAAAACTATGATAAATAGTCTTTTATCCGGGAATTAATTATCCCTATCTATATAAACGCATTCCGCGGAAGCGTCTTACTATATTGTATGGAAAATTTGTTAAATAGTTCCTATACATTTCAAATTATTAATATTATATTTAAAATTTTATAATTTATACCTATTGTTTTACTATTATTTTTTATTTTAAACATTATACTATCATTTTTATCAGTTCTATATATTTTAGAATCTGTTAGATTATCTAGAACTTCTTTATTTGGATGATGATAACAATTATTTTCTCCAACACTTAAATCACACTAATACATATTCTCTAGCAATTATTCTATCATCAGAACAATATTTGATTACATATTCATTATCTTGTTTACAAACAATTATTCCTACTGTATCATTTTCTTCATTTGTTTTAATATTTTTATCAATATAATTCATAATTATAAAGAAGTAAATCCACATAATTATATCTGTCATTAACTTTTATCTTATACTCATTACCAATATAGGTAAATCCAATGACTAATTGTCTTAAAAAAGCATCGATATTATTTAATATTGCTTGTTTTATTTTGGTTTCACTACTTAATCTATTATACTCGTGATTATTAATTTTTTCCTGAAGTTCCCTTTTATTCAAATTTAAGAGATAATAATTGTATATAATGTATATAATGGCTCCAACTCAATTTTGACACCAATGGTGTCAATTTTTCATTTTTAAATACTTCATAAAATTTTCTCATTCTATATAATGTTCTTTCGTTATACTTCTTACCTACTTCAAGCATCAACTTTTCAGAATATTATTTGATTATATTTTTACCATATGAACTACCAGCTTCATATAACAGTTTTCGATTTTCAAAATACGTTATTACTCTATTTTTATTTTTTGCAATATCTTTAGATTTATCATATATTTCACATTTTATTAAATTTTTCTTTATCTCGTTATAATAATTCACATTTACTCCTTTCTATGGACTACAAGTTTCTATTTTTAATTTATTATTTTCAATTTTAAACATTATGCTACCATTTTTATCAGTTCTATATATTTTAGAATCTTTTAGATTATCTAGAACTTCTTTATTTGGATGATGATAACGATTATTTTTTCCAACACTTATCAAAGCATATTTAGGATTTACTATTTGAATGAAATCTTTACTAGTACTTGTTCTTGAACCATGATGTCCAACTTTTAAAAAATCTACTTCATTTAAATCATAATAATTTAATATATCACCTTCAGTCTTTGTACTTGCATCTCCCATCATTATAATTTTATATTTTTTAAATAACATATACATTACTAAACTAGAATCGTTTTCGTCTTCATAAGAAAAATTTAATAATTTGATCCACAAATTATTTAAAATCAATTCCCTGTTACGTATACCTTTTTCATATTTAATTTTTTTATTATTTAATATTTTAATTAATCTTTCTTCTAAATCATTATATTTATTATTATTAAATATTACTCTATCTACCTTAAAATGTTCTATAAAATAAATTGCATCTCCCATATGATCATAATCTCCATGCGTTAAAAATAAAATATCAATTTTTTTTATACCAAAAGACTTTAACATCGTAATAGTATTTTTAGACACAACTTTATTATATAATCCACCAGTATCTACTAAAATACACTTATTATTACTATAAAAAAGACTAGAATCTCCTTGAGATACATCAATCATAACAAAGTAATCTTCGTTTAAAATATAATTTATATTATAATGAATTGTAAGTATTAAAATAAGCAAAAATACGCCATGTTTTTTTCTTTTAAACAAAGAATAGATGATATAACTTAATATTATTAAATAAATAATAAGTATAAAAACATTTATTTTTCTAAAAATAAGAATACTAAAATCTATTTTATTTAAAAAAAATGATATTTTATTTACAAATTCTAGTAAATAATAATAAATATTATCTAAAAAAGGAAAAACCAAAACTAAAAAAGCCATAGGAAATAGAATTATTGTAAAAATAGGAACAAAAAATAAATTATAAATAATACTTAACAAATTAATAGAATAATTAAAATAAATATTAAAAGGAAGGCTAAATAAAAAAGATATCATTGATAATTTAAATAATTTTATAAAATAATTTCCTGATATATTATTTTTATTTATAATTAAAATTAAACTTATAGAATATGAATATATAAATCCTTTTTGATATAAATAAAAAGGATTTATCCATAAAGTAATTAAAGTTGTTAGTAAAAATAACTTTAAAGAACTAATATTTAATTTTAACAATTTATTAAAAAATGAAGAAACTCCATAAATAAAAATTCTGAGAACAGAAATAGGAATACTCGTTAATATCATAAAAAAATAAACAAAAGATAATAATATAATATCTGATAATATTTTATTTAATTTAATTTTTTTTAAAAAAAATGATAAAATTATGGTTAATAAACTTATATGAATACTAGAAATAGATAATAAATGACTTACTCCATTTATTTGATAAGATTCATAAACTTCTGAATCTAAATAAGAAGTATCACCAAGTAAAAATGTTTTTAAATAATTTTTTGATTTAAAATTATTTATATAATTTAGAAGAATGTTTTTTAAAGTATAAATCAAATTATCATTTCTTTTTATGAGTTTTATTTCTTGAGCATCTAAAACATAAAATATTTTTTGATTATTTAAATAATCTTTATAATTAAAATTATTAAAAACGCTGTTACTTGATGGTTCTTTTAATTCTCCTATTATTTTTACATAATCTCCTAATTGATATGAAAATTCTTTAATATAAACAATTAAGTCTTCTTTACTTTTTAAAGTAAGAGAGTATCCATAATTTGTTTCTCTCTTTTTTTCAACTTTTCCTATGAAAGTTTTGTTGTCTTTATTATAGATACTCTGATACTTAATTATTTTAGTTTGGAAGATAACATAAAATATTGTTAAAAAAATTAATAGAATAAATGTTAATTTAGACTGTAATATAGTCTTTAATAGATTCAAATAGACTGTCTCCGATTCCATTTACATTTTTTATTTCTTCAATGTTTTTGAATCCACCGTTTTTTTCTCGATATTCAATTATGGAAATTGCTTTACTTTCACCTATTTTAGACAAAGTCATTAATAACTCTTTACTAGATGTATTAATATTAATTTTTTCACTGGCGAGATTATCAGTATTTGTGGTACTATTATCAGAAGAATTATTTGATTTTAAAGCCGGAATTTTAGTTGTAGTTTCACTATTAGTTGTACAAGCATCGTTTTTTACAGGATCTTTACAAATAGTAGTTTTAATATTTTCTTTCCTAACTGTATCTTCAAGTGTTAATATTTCTTTATTAGAATAAATGATAATTACCATTTGATCTTTTACCAACATACTTAAATTAAGTAAACTTGTATTAGCATTTTCTTTTAATCCCCCTGCTAAATTAATTACATCTACAACTCTTTTTCCTTTTAAAATTGAATAAACACCAGGATTATTTACTTCACCTTTTATATCTATGTAATAGTATTCTTCTGTATTTTCTTCTTTCGTGTTTCCTTCTTGATGTTCAATTGCTACATTTTCGTATACAATCTTTTCAGATTTAGATTTATATGCGTTTTTATAGATAAAAATTACTCCTAAAGATAAAGCCATAATTATAAATATACTTACACCAATTAAAATCTTCTTCTTATTTTCAAAAATAAATTGTTTTATACCCTCTAATTTATCCATTTAAAATCCTCCATCTTTTTAGAAATAAAATGGTAAGTCCTCCTCCTATAAATGATAATATTAAAGAAATTATATATTTAATTTTTGATTTTATATTATTAGAAGTCGTCTTATTATACTCATAAAGATTCTCCAAAAGCTCATCTTCTAACACCTCCCCATATTTTGTTTTTTCTTCTTCTACACCTAAATTTTTATCTTGATTATTATCATCTTGATTATTTAGTTGATCAAGTTTTAAAACTAATTCTTGTTCCTTTTGTTTTAAATCTAATTCTTTAATTTTTAAATATTCTCGTAAATTATTTAATTCGCTATTATCTTTTAAATAATCATCTTGTAAAGATTTTGTTTCTTTTTCTTTATAATTCAAACTACTTTCAAAGATATTATTTTGTTTTTCTTTATCTTTAATTATATCTATTCTTTCTTGTAATTCTTTATTTTTCAAATCTAATTCCTCCTTTTGGTTTTTGTAATCTTCTTCTCTCAAGACTAAATTTTTAATAGTAACACTTAATTCTTGCTCTTTTGAACTTAATTCCTGTTTTAATTGATTTAATTCTTGCTCTTTTGAACTTAATTCCTGTTCTTTTTCTAATAAGTCTTCTTCTTTTTTACATATTTCATCTTTTAAAATACTCAAATCATCTATTTTATCTTTGGTTCTCGTCACAATTCTAGTATAAATAGGAACATCATTATAGTTAGTCACATCATAATAAATTTGATTATCATTACTTCCCATTAAAATAAAATCATCTTCCATTATTTTGTAAAATTGCATCCAATATTGATTCTTTTTACAATAACAATAAATTTTACTATTACCACTTATATAAGTATTATAAAAATTATTTCTAAAAGAATCTCCTTCTAATATTTCTATATCAGAGTTATCTACATACATCTCATGCCCAAATCCATTTATAAAATCTTTGGTTTTATGTACTATAACTTGAGAATTATTTAAATATATATTAGAATCAACTGGATTAAAAATGCTATTTTTATCAGATGATACATTAAGAATAGAATTAGAAACTTTAATATCATTTTTACTAATAAAATTATAACCAGATGAATTAATATTTAAATTAGTATCTATAATATTTAAAATTGTAGATTTAACACCAATTCCAGATGAATCTATATTTAACAGTCCATCTCCCGTTATTACAAGATTTTTAGCTTCGATACTTGGAAAATTTTCAGTAAGATTAGTTTTAATACTATTTTCACCTTTTAAAATAATTTTTAAATCACTAGAAATTGATATAGTCTCCAAATTAGCATTTTCAAGAATTAAAGTATCTTCAATAGCATTATAAATAAATCCATCTTGCTCTAAAATACTATCAGTATTATAATTTTTCCTATCAATTTTAATTGTTTTAGCCATACAAATTGATGGCATAAAAATCAGTAATAAACTAATTACAAAACTTAACTTTAATTTCACCTTATCTCCTTTCATCAACCGGTTGATAACAACATAATATTACCAGTTTCAATTTTTGTCAACATTTGTAAATTTACGTTTTGTTTACATTTTGCTATTGATTTTTTTAATTAGAAAAAATTACTGTTAAATATTAATAATTAGAACTAAATTTATTTATAATTTTTGATTTTGTTTTATTATTTTCATAAAAAAAAGAAATAAATTTTTTTTCAAATTTAATTTCTTTATTTATCTTTTACTTTATCTATTCCAGTTAAGGTATTACTTAAAATACAGCCATCTCCAGTTGTTGCATCACAGCTATTTGTATCCCCTATTCTTCTTTTAGAACCTATCACACAAATACAAGATTCATAATTACTACCATTTATCGAAATTTTAACAAAAGAAGTATTATCAAAAATTCCTCCATCAGCATCTGTTTGAAATTCTCCATTATTATTTAAATCGTTAAAATTATAAATTATATTAGTTACTTCTCCTCTTTTTAATTTATTTCTGTTTACAGTATCTTTAGACAGTAAATATTCAGCTTTAGATACCATCCTTTTAGCATCTAACAAAAACGTGTTTTTTTTACTATTATTAATAGATGACATAATATTTGGTACAGCAATTCCCGATAAAATAGCAATAAGTACAATAACTGCTAATAATTCTACTAAAGTAAATCCTTTTTTATTCATTTTCTAAACCAGCAAGTTTTTCTAATGCTTCACGGGCAGCATTTTGAGCAGCCTCTTTTTTACTACTTGCTATCCCCTTTCCATAAATAATATTATCAATTTTTACAACTACAGTAAATTTTCTATCATGCGCAGGTCCACTTTCATCAACCGTTTCATAATAGAAACTTTTTTTATTTGTTTGAAGAGCCTCTTGAAGTCTTGATTTATAATCATTAAAGAAAGTAATATTTGGATTTTCAATATAAGGAACAATAATATCTAAAATAACTTCTTTAACCTTATTAAATCCATTTTCTAAATAAATTGCTGCCATAATAGATTCAAAAATATCAGCCACAATCGCTTTTTTTATCTCACCAATTTCTCCGTGTCCAACTTTAATATATTTGATCAAATCTAAATCTTTCATATATATAAATAAAGCATTCTCACATACATAACTGGCTCTAAGTTTTGTCATTTCTCCTTCTTTTTTTAATACATTTTTATATAAATAATCACTGATAACAAGTTCTAACACTGCATCTCCTAAAAACTCTAACCGTTCATAATCTTGTTTTTTATTATGTTCATTTACAAAAGAAGCATGAGATAAGGCTGTTTCATATAATTTTACATCTTTAATTTCAATATTCCATCTTTTTAGAAAATCATTCATACTTTTTTCCTTTCTAATATTCAAGACAATTATAACATTTTTTTAAAAATTTGTATATTAAACTTGAAGGAAATAAAAAAAAATAGTAAAATAAGATTGGTGTTAATATGAAAAAGATAATATGTTTAAGTTTTATTCTTCTTAGTTTGACAGGTTGTTCTCTTTTTAAAAGAGATAGTATGGAAAATATCAATATTATTACAACTAATTATTCCCTAGAATATGTAATTAGAAATTTATATGGAGATTATTCATTAATTAGTTCAATTTATCCAGATGGTGTAGATATCAATAACTATACTTTTACAGATAAACAAATTAAAGATTATAGTAAAAAAGATTTGTTTATTTATATGGGATTAACGAATGATTCCAAACAAGCTGTAACTTTCTTAAATAAAAATAAAAATATTAAAATTATAGATGCTACTTATGGAATGCAATATAAATATCGAGAAGACGAACTATGGCTTAACCCATCTAACTTATTAATGATATCTCAAAATATTAAAAATGGGCTGGGAGAATATTTAACAAGTACTATTTTGAAAGATAAAATAAATACTTTATATGAAGAAGGATTAAAGGTGAGTTTATCTAGTTTAGATGCAGAATATAAATCATCAATTAGTAATGCTTTATCTAAAACTATCGTAGTTAATAGTGATAATTTATTATATCTTGAAAAATATGATTTAAATGTTATCTCATTAGATAGTAAAAATGAAAATTATGAAAAAAATCTTGCATTATTTAAAAGCTATATAAAAAATGGAACAATTAAATATTTATATGTTTATGAAAATGTTCCTTTAAATGATGATATTTCAGCTATCGTTTCTGAAAATAAAATAGAAACATTAACATTTAAAAATTTAAAAAATATTACTGATGAAGAAAGAGAAAATAAAAAAGATTATTTATCTATAATGTATGAAAATCTTGAAGAAATAAAAAAAGAATTATATAAAAATAGTTAATTTTTAAAAATTAACTATTTTTTCTTTACTAATTCAACATCTTGATACACATAAGATTTATTTTCTAAATTTGAATTATCTTCATTAGTTATTTCAATATTTTTATAATCATCATATTTTTCATCTAATTTTTCTTTTCTTTTTAAATTTTTTAAATAAATGCTAATAACATAAATTAAAAAGCAAAATGGAACAATAGGAAGAATTGCTAAAATAATGGCTAAAACAAGATAATTTTGTAAAACATTATTAGTTATTAATATTTGAAAAGTTGCAATACTATATCCCAAAAGCAAACATAATAACAAAGCACAAAAAACAATTCCAAAAGTACTGTATACATAATCAACTACATAATTATAATAATAAGTACCCCTTTTTCTTCTATAAAGCAAATCAAATATAATGTAAGAAAGTAAAATTATAATAACAGGAATTACGACATAATACCATACCTCTTTAGGCATCCAAAAAAATTTTATCATATCCATCACCTATTTTAATAATAACACATATTTTTCTAAATTTCTACAAAAAAAAGCTACTTTATAATCTTTTTTTTTAGTTGACGTTAAGTATTAAAAATATA
>ONSF01000052.1 GCA_900320425.1 uncultured Eubacteriales bacterium
ATCAGTTATATAATTAAAGGGATTCTTAGGAATAAGTAAAGTGGAACCGCGAGTAATTCGTCTTTACATCATAAGAATCTCTTTTTAAAAAGAAGGAGATAAAATTATGAAAATGGAAGATTTAGTAAACTACTGTAAACAATATGGGTTTATTTTTCAAGGTAGTGAAATTTATGGTGGACTTGCCAATACTTGGGATTATGGTCCTCTTGGAAGTAGGTTAAAAAATAATGTTAAGGATGCTTGGAGAAAAAGATTTATTCAAGAACGTTCTAATGCTTATGAAGTAGATGCTGATATTTTAATGCATCCAAGAGTTTGGGAAGCATCAGGTCATGTTGAATCATTTGCTGATCCTTTGACTGATTGTCGTAATTGTAAAACTAGACATCGTGCTGATAATTTAGTAAATGATTTTACTAATTCATCTAAGGGTGATGCAATGACAAATGAAGAATTAATTAATTTTATTAGGGAAAATAAAGTACCATGTCCTAAATGTGGAAAGACTGATTTTACTGATATTCGTCAATTTAAACTTATGTTTGAAACTTATCGTGGAGTTGTTAAAGATAGTAAAAGTGTTGTTTATTTAAGACCAGAAAATGCACAAGGAGAGTATGTAAATTTCTTGAATGTTCAAAGATCAATGAGAGCTAAACTACCTTTTTCAATAGGACAAATAGGTAAAGCTTTTCGAAATGAAATAACACCTGGTAACTTTACATTTAGAACAATTGAATTTGAACAAATGGAATATCAAACTTTTTGCAAAGAAAGTGATGCACCAGGTTTATATGATTATTTTAAAGAATATGGTAAAAAGTTTTATATCGATTTAGGATTACCTGAAGAAAAACTTCGTTATCATGATCATGAAAAATTAGCTCATTATGCTGCAAGTGCATGTGATATTGAATATTTATTTCCATTTGGATGGGGTGAAATAAATGGAACGCATAATAGAACAAATTATGATTTAACAAGACATCAAGAATATAGTAAAGAATCAATGATGTATTTAGATCCAACAACTAATGAAAAATATATTCCATATATAATTGAATCAACTTATGGATTAGATCGTAGTGTATTAGCACTTTTATTTGAAGCCTATCAAAAAGAGACTTTAGAAGATGGAAGCGAAAGAGAAGTTTTAAAAATAAAACCATTCCTTGCACCTTATAAAGTTGCTGTTTTGCCATTGATTAAGAAAAATCATAGTGAAAAGGCTATGGAAATATATCAAGAGTTATCTAAAGAATTTATGACTACCTATGATGAATCATCAAACATTGGAAAACGCTACAGAAGACAAGATGCCATAGGAACGCCTTTTTGTATAACAATAGATGATGAAACTATTAATAATAATACAGTTACAATACGAAATAGAGATACGATGGAACAAATAACATTAGATGTCTCAGAAATTAAAAACTATATAAAAGATAAAATAAAATTTTAGAAATCAAATTTCTAAAATTTTTTTAGTTTATAACTTCAAATTTTATTATAGGTTCTTCTATAAAATTACCAGGAAATTCATATGTATAATAAATATGTCTTTTAAGAATAATTTTATTTTTAGGAACATTTTTAAAAATATATAAAACTTTATTATCCTTAGTTGTCATTATAATATCAATAAATTCTTTCATAAACATAGTATGAATTAATCCGGTTTTAAATCTTAAACAAGTATTTATATTTTTTTTAAACATAAATCCTTTTAATTTTATAAAAAAATGATTTGCATCAATTAATTTAATTTCTTTTTGATTTACAATTACTTTCATAAAAATCCTTTACTTTTTTCTAAATTTATTATATCCTAGAATCAGGAATTGTCAAGAAGGGGTGGAAATTCATGACAGAAGAACTTGGAAAGACTTCGAGTGATTATTTAAAATTAAGAGAAGCCATAAAACAATATTTTTTGAAATATGGTCATAATGATCCTGAAAAAAAACTTCCTAGTAAAGTACATAAAGAGGTAGCAGAAGAAAATACCAAAAATGTTTATGATAGGGCTAAAATAATAGAACCAACTATCTCAGAAGATTTAAAAAATATTTTAGAACCAGGAATAAGTGAATTTAAATCTTTTGACCATCGAATTAAAGAATATGATAGTTTAAAAAGAAAAATTATTGCTGATAGTAAAAAGTATGAAGGTTCATATTTTAGAGCTGCTAGTAGAATTTTTGATTCAATAAGGTATACTATTGTAATTCCTGATGATATATATGTTGAAAAGGTAGATAATTATTTAAAAGCAATAGAAGATTTAGGATATTATGTGGTTGATTTTAAAAATAATTGGGGAAGTGATGCTTGTCAAGGATATAATGTAAGACTTTATTCTAAAACCGCGAGAGATATTTTTGAGATACAGTTTCATACACCATTTGGATATCAAATAAAAGAAGGATTTACAAGGGATTTATATGAAATTGCAAGAGATGAAAGAACGGATGATGAAATTATGAATTTAAAAATTCAAGCTAATAAATTTAGAAAATTATTTTTTAAATTAGTACCAATTCCAATTGGTGCAAAAGAATATAGATTTAATAGAGTTTTAACGGAGGAAGTAAATGGAAAACTTAGATAAGATAAGGTATTATAGGTTAAAAGAAGAAGGAGAAAATGATATTTTTGTTAGAGTAAGAAATGAAGTGAATTTAGAATATTTAAATTCTGAGTTTGAATGGATTCCTAATCAAGAGTGGTTTGTCTCAATGTTTTATGATAAAGATATTGATTATGAGGAAGTATTAGAAAATGATGTAAACTTATACATTGCGAATAAATTAAATTCTAAAAAAATGACAAGATAATATTTTTTTACGTATATTATTTTAAATATTACCTATAATATAAGTGGTACTAAGGTACCAAATCATATTTTTAAGATAGGTGATAAAATGAAAAAAGGAATGATTTTAGGACTTACAG
>ONSF01000012.1 GCA_900320425.1 uncultured Eubacteriales bacterium
TAAATGGTGGGCCTGAATGGACTTGAACCATCGACCTCACGCTTATCAGGCGTGCGCTCTAACCACCTGAGCTACAAGCCCATTTACATAACTTTTTGGTGTCCAGCTAGGGATTCGAACCCTAGACCCACTGATTAAGAGTCAGTTGCTCTACCAACTGAGCTAGCCAGACAAATCGCAAGAACAAATAATATTTTATATTATGTTCCTGCTCTTGTCAACATTTTTTTTATTTTTTTTTATTTTTTTATTCAATCGAAGTTATTTCTATTTGATAAATTCCATTTGGACTTTCAACATCAACAACATCCCCAACTTTTCTTCCAAGTAAAGCCTTAGCAATTGGACTCTCATTTGATATCTTACTTTCAAAAGGATTGGCTTCTTGACTACCAACAATTTGGTATTCATCTTCAGAATCATCATCAATATATTTAATTTTTACCGTATTACCAATACCTACTTTACCATTATCAACTTGTTCAATAATTGAAACATTCTCCATAATTTGTTCTAGCTTTTGAATACGACCTTCAAGTTCAGCTTGTTCATTTCTTGCTGCATCATACTCAGCATTTTCTGATAAATCTCCAAGTGCTCTCGCTTCTTTAATAGCTTTTATATTAAGTGGACGTTTTACATTAATTAAATCATCCAATTCGCGTTTTAATTCTTCATATCCTTCTTGAGTTAAATAAACGGTCTTCTTTTCCATAATGACCACCTCCTAAATAAAAAACTCCAAATAAGTATATTATAAATCCCTATAAAAGTCAAGATAATTTTTCTATTGTGATACAATCCAATACTTTATTATATGAAAGAAAAATAAAATAATTCCGTTTTTTTTAATAAGGTACTCGAATCATAGAAAATAAAGGTAAATTTAAATCTATTTTCATTTTTATAATACTATCAGCTTGATTAGCAACTTCTATTTCTTCCATCTTCTCATTATATAAATTAGTAACATCCAAAGATATAATATCCATATTTGGAGTAATAATTTCTATCTTATCATGAATTTTAAAATAATTTCTTTGACGAATCGTATATATATTATCTTTTTTATCTACAACAATTCCTAAATAATCTTGATTACTTGCTTCCCCTCTTCCAATGTAATATTGATCACTTACATCTGCATCTTTTAAATAAAAATGACTACTATTCTCACGATTTGATACTCGGCTTAATATTTTTATTTCTTTTTCAAGAATTTCATCACTTAAATTATGATTATAAGATGCATCTATTATTCTTCTATAAGATGATAAAACAACGGCAAGATAAAATGGTGAACGCATCCTTCCTTCTATCTTAAAGCTTTTTACCCCAAGTTCTATCATATCTGAAATAAATCTTGCCATATTTAAATCTTTAACTGCCATCGAAAAATTTTCTTCATCATTAATATCAAAACAAAAACGACAAACTTGAGCACACCCTCCTCGATTAGAGTCACGACCTGTAAAGTAATTTGATAAAACACATCTACCACTTACAAAAGTACACATAGCACCATGAATAAAAACTTCAATATCCATTTTTGTTTCTTTAATTATTTCTTTTAAATCATTTCTTCCGACCTCTCTGGCAAGAACAATTCTATCAACTCCAAGATTTTTTAAAAACATAACACTTTCTTTATTAGAAACACTAAGTTGAGTACTTAAATGAACTTCTACTTGAAAATTCTTCTTTATATAATTTACTAAAAATAAATCACTAACAATAAAAGCATCTATTCCAGCATCAACTACCAATTTTATATAATCATATACTCCACTTATATCTTCATTATGAAAAACAATATTTAAAGTTAAATAAACCTTTTTTCCTAAATTATGAGCAAACTTACATCCCTCATTAATATCTTCTATACTAAAATTATTCGCATTAGCTCTTAAACTATAATCTTGTCCTCCAATATAAATAGCATCAGCTCCATATATACAAGCAATTTTTAATCTTTCTAAATCTCCTGCTGGGCTTAATAATTCAACTCTTTTCATTTTTTCACCTTATAAATAGTTTTTTGATAGAAAAATCCATCATAAGAACCAATTAAATCTTCTATCCTTTTTTCTAATTTTAAATCTAATAACTTACCATCTAAATAATCTTTATAATAAGATACAATTTTTAAATAAACATCTTTTTCAATAAAAGTTTCATCAAGAACTGCATATGATAACTCATCTTTTAAATTAATAAATGCCTTTGTTCCATTTAAAACACTTCCTGTATAAATATTAGTACCAACACTATTTTCTTCTATTAAATATTCTCTCTCTTTCCCTTTTTCTTTAATTATATTTATTTTTTTATCATTAATCTTTTTCTTATAATTATAAAAATTTGATACTAATTTTCTTTTAGAATGAGAAATAACTGGATGTCCTATAAAATAAGCAAGTAACTTTATATCAGTTTTTTCACTTATCTCTTTCATTTCAGACTCCATTATTTCCGTACTTAAAAAAGCGTACTCGCATCCTAAATTTTTATAAAACTTGCATATATTATAATTTACTACCATATGAGTTTGATGATAACATAAACTAATATTTAAATTTAATCTCGTAACAAGAGATAATATACTTAAATCATAAAATAAAATAGCTTTTATCTTTAATTTAGATAATTCTTTTAACTTCTCTTCTAAATCTTTTAAATCTTTATTAAAAATATTTTTATTAATACTAATAAATAATTCTATATCAGGATAATCTTCTAATATTTTTTTTATATCTTTAATACTAAATTCCGAGTATCCTACTGAATAATCTTTTAATCCTATAAGAAAAGAACTCGAAAACTTTAAAAAGTTGCCAAATTCTTGATCTTTTAATTTAAGTAATAATTTCAACTTAACCCCTTCTTTCTGTAACAGCAATTCCATCCCCTATATTATAAATTGTTGTTTTATATACCATATGATTTTCTAAAAAATATGTATAATCTTTTATTTTTCTAACAATTCCTAAAATATTTTTGGACGGAACTTCTTCTTCCGGCATCTCTACATAACCATGAAAATACATATTATCAGTTATTATATAACCATCACTATCAAGATTGTTCTCAAAACGAAGAAAGAAATCTTGATTTTTTCCTTTAGCAGCATCTATAAAGATTAAATCATATTTATCTTCTAATTTTACATTTAAAGCATCATTGAAAATTAAAGTTATTCTATCTTCTAAATTAAACTTTTTAATATTTTTTAAAGCTTCCATGTATCTTGTTTCATCACGTTCAATTGTAGTCACATGAATGTCAGTGTTAACTAGAGCCATTTTAATTGCTGAATATCCAATCGCAGTTCCTACTTCTAAAATATTTTTTATTTCTTTTTTTAAAATAAAATTAGTTAAGAAATCTATTCCATCTTTTTGCATAATAGGAATATTTTTTTCACTTGCATATTTTTCTAATTCCTTTAATTCCCTATCTATATCCATCTTAATAACCTCCATTTACTTTAGAAAGTTCACTTTTTTTAGTTTCAAATTCTTTAGATGTTTCAAAGAAGAATGTTTCTTTAGTATTTACATTGGCAATAAAATAAATATAATTAGTATCAATTCTATCTATACTTGCTTCTATACTACTTTTTGATACCATACAAATTGGTGATGCAGGAAGTCCTAACATTTTTGTATTTCTTGTATTATAAGCATTTACTGTATTATATTCACTTTTTGTAAGTGGTCTTGCTTCATCTAGCTTTATTCCATATCTAGTCGTGATATCACTTCCTAATGAAATCCCCTTCTTAAGTCTATTTACAAAAACACTTACAACCTTTTTACGACTATCTTCATCTTGATTATTGGTAACTTCTTTTTCAGCAATACTTGCTAAAGTTAACAATTCATGAACACTAAAAGTATCACTTTCTATTTTTACTTTATAAGGTGAAAGAACATTATCCATCTGATCAAGTAATTTCTTAATTATTTCATATACAGTTACATTTTTATTTTTGAATTCATATGTATCTGGAAATAAATATCCTTCTAAAGAATAATATATTTTATCATTTAATATATCATCTGTTATAAACCAATAATCACTTATTAAACTATTAATATATTCTTTATCCTCTAATACCTTCATCACATCATCATAAGTATTATTAGTATTCTTCTCAACAACTCTTGCAAATTCTCGAAAATTTATTCCTTCTTTAAAAGTAATTCTAATAGTATCATCTGTATAAACTTTTCCATTTTGAATACTCTCAACAATCTCTTTTAATGTCATACTAGGACTTAATTTAAATGTTCCAGCTTTTAAATCATTAATATGATTAAACTTTAAATAAAAAACAAAAAACTGATTATTTTTAATTAATCCCTTTTCATATAAAATATTTCCTATTTCTTTACTAGTATTTCCTTGCTTTATTTCAACAATTATATCTTTACTTTCTTTAGAAACTGCTCCTATATAATTTACATATAATAGCATTAAAGTTCCAACAACAAAGAAAAGAATTGCAATTGCTAAACTAATTAACTTTCTAACAAATCCCATATTACTCCTTTTATTTTTAATTATTATCTTTCGTTTGATTTTTAATTTCTTCTTGAATGGATTCTAAAATAGTTTCAATAACCTTCCATTCCTTTTCAGATTCTATTGGTAAAAGTTCCATATCATCTCCACTATTTGGATCATAAATTGAAGCATAAACTTGAATATTTCCATCTTTATCTTTAGTATTATCTGTATATACTATATAACTTTTCTTGGTTTCATCACTATCAAAAGTAAATAAAACATTACAAATTGTTTTCTTTCCATCACTATTAATTACTGTAAAAGTATTTTTTTCATTCATCTTTATCTCCTATCTAGGTAACTTTGAAGTATTACAACACTTGCTACCCCATCAACTACTTTTTTTCTTTTTTTACGACTCATATCTCCTTGTATTAGTACATCATTACTAATAATAGATGTTAATCTTTCATCTTCAAGAATTACTTCAAGATTAAATTTACTCTCTAGTTTCTTTTTAAATTCTAAAACAATATCTGTCATCTTACTATTTGTATTATCCATATTCTTTGGATATCCTAAAATAATTTTATTAACATTTTCTTGTTCTATAATTTTTTTTAACTCATCAATCAAATAATCATAATCTTCATCATGTCTTAATGTTTTATAATTAGTTGCAATAACACCATTTGATTTACTAATACCAAGAGTCTTTGTCCCTAAATCAAGTCCTAAATAAACCATTCAGAACACCTCCATTTTATCATATCTATCTAAATTTAACAACTATTAAAAAGATAGTTCTTTAAAACTATCTTTATTTTATCATATTATTTAAAATTATCAAAATTTTTATGAACCAAGTGCTATTTGAAATGGATCTTGCTCTGTTCCATCCCCTCCAGTGATGATGATATTAGATTTTAGATTAACAGAAGGGCGAACAGCATAGGCGCCACGCGACGGATCTTTGAAGTTCAAGAGGCCGTTATTGTCCACGCTACGCACACTCGAAGAACTATCTGGCGTTATTAACCACATATGATAATATGAAGCGAGTTCCCCTTTTAATTGACTTGAGAACATCTCCCCTACACGCAAAAGTCCTACATATCCAGTATAGGTATTTGTTATAGTATCTGTGTTTTGTAGTTTATCACATGCTTTAGTTGTTAAGTGATAATCCGAGTTATCGTTTGTTGTATCACATATTGTTGCTTTATAACTTATACCTGTACGTCCATATACTCCAAGATAATACGTTCCTTCAGCAAGTAATGCTCTATTAATTGTATCACTTGTTGGTAACCATGAATTATTTAAGTAATAATCCCAATAACTAGAACTATTTCCTTTTCCATATATTACTGAACTAATTGATGAACCAAATTTCTTCGTTAACGCTGAACTTCCGTTCATTATATAATCTGCTTTAACTATCTTTGTAGTTCCATTTTCTACTCCAACAATTCTGAAATCTTCTCCTTTAAAGTTGACATATTCTCCGCTTACCCGAGAATTTAATAATGCATTTGTTGTAGGTGCACTTATGTCTTCGCCAATTTTATATGGATTATTTCTAGTTCCTTCTCCTCCAGCAAATGTGATACTGGATGACAGATAGATAGAAGGGCGAACGGCATTGGCGCGACTCGACGGACCATCGTAGAACAAGCCGCCGAAATAGTTCACGAAATGCACGTTCGAAGAACTATATGGCGTTATTAACCACCAGTATTGTTTTATATTTAAATATCCTTTACCATATTGATTATTCGCTTTCTTATAACTTTCGGTATATTCATAGGTGTTTAATAATCCAACGTTTCCTCCAACCATAGTGGTTTCAGCCGGTTTTGTAGTTTCAGTAGTCTCTGTTGCATTCCACTGTTTACCAATTGCTAGTACTGTATTTTTATTAACCAAAGTATCATTAAAATCTTCATTTAACCACTGATATACCCAAGAACCTTCATAAGTTGTATTACTTCCCCAATAAATTGCTGTAATTGGATTTTCAGTTACTAATTTCATTGTTCCATCTTGATATATAGCAACTATTCTCCATAATTTTCCTGAATACAAAACAAAATTAAAATCTATTTTATTAGCTTCAGTACAAGTCGTTCCATCAATTGTTTCTTCATCTCCACAACCTGAAATATAAGTTACATTATCAGAATCTTTATCAGAATTATCATCGGTTATATGTTCTAAAATTGCTTTACTTAACTTATCACCTATTTGAACAGGTATTTTCTTTTCGTTAAAATCTCCTGTTACATCTACTCTTATACTTGCATATAAATTTGCCCATTCTGCTGGTGTATAATCTCCTCCATTGTTACTTATTACTACA
>ONSF01000078.1 GCA_900320425.1 uncultured Eubacteriales bacterium
ATCAAGTTTATTATCAGCATGAGCTCCTCCATTTATAATATTCATCATTGGACGAGGTAATTCAGTTCCATCTCCTATATATTTATATAAAGGTAATCCTTTATTAATAGCACTTGCTTTCATAGCAGCCATAGAAATAGCGAGAATAGCATTAGCACCAAATTTAGATTTAGTTTCAGTTCCATCTAATTTAATCATGGCATAATCAAGAGATTTTTGATCTTCAGCATCCATTCCAATTACCAAATCACGAAGAGGCCCATTTACATTAGCTACTGCTTTTAATACTCCTCTTCCAAGATATCTTTCTCCACCATCTCTAAGTTCTAAAGCTTCTCTTTCTCCTGTTGATGCACCAGAAGGAACTGCTGCTCTTCCTATTATTCCATTTTCTAATATTACATCAACTTCAACAGTTGGATTACCTCGTGAATCTAGTATTTCTCTTCCTATTACATTTTTAATTTTCATATATTCCTCTCTTTCTATTTATTCTTTGATTCAATATTTTGAAGTTCAAAGCAATGTTTTTGCAAAACTTTTGGATACTTCTCATGATCAACTTCACTTACAAACATATCAAGTGGTCTTACATATAATAATCCATCTCCATATAAAGCTCTATATAAAACCATTTTTTCTTTGGTTTCACTGTGAATTACAATATCAATTACCAAATACAAATCACCTTTAAAATGTTTATAAACACGATTTTTAATAACTTCCATTATTTAATTCCTCCACATATTTTTTAAATTCCGTTCCTCTTTCTTCACATTCTTTGTATTGATCCCATGAAGCACTTGCAGGACTAAGTAAAACAACATCATTTTCTTTAGATAACTCTTTGGCTTTATTAAATCCATCTTTTAAATACTCAAATATATAATTTTCAATATGATTTTTTTTAGCAAACTCCCTTACTCTTTCTCTACATTCTCCGATTCCAATAATTACTTTAACATTATTAATATAAGGAACTAAATCATCAAAATTTTGTCCTCTTTCCAGTCCTCCTAAAAATAATATAATTGGCTCTTTAAAACTTGATAATGCTATTTGAGTACACTTAATATTCGTAGCCTCAGTATCATTATAATATTTTACCCCATTTATAGTATCAACATACTCAAGTCTATGTTCTACACCCTTAAATTCATTTAATACTTTAATAATTACTTTATTATCTACTTCAAATAACTTGGCAACTAAAATTGCATCCATAGCATTTTCAACATTGTGATTTCCTTTTAAAAACATTAAATCACGATTCATTATTAATTCTCTATTACAATAAATTTTATTGCTATCATAATAAGCATCTTTTTTATCATTAATTGAAATATATAATTTTTTTGATTTAATATTTTTCGTTTCATCAAGTGAATCTTTATTATCATAATTTAATATTGCTATATCTTGTTTTGTTTGATTTTGAAATATCCTTGTTTTAATTTTCTTATAAGCATCATAACTTCCAAAGAAATCAATATGAGCAGGACTAAGATTAGTTAAAACGGCAATATTTGGTTTAAAATCTTTAATATTTGCTAGTTGTTGACAAGATATTTCTGATACTATTATATCACCTTCTTTTATAGAATCTAATATACTACATAAAGGAGTTCCAATATTTCCAGCAAGATGAACAGGCAATCCTGCATTTTTCAATATTTTATAAGTAAGCGTTGTTGTTGTTGTTTTTCCATTAGAACCCGTTATAGAAATAATTTTTATATTCTTCGGTAATAAATGATAAGCCAATTCTACTTCATTAATAACAGGAATATTTAACTGGTTAGCTTTTATTACATATTTATGATCATTTCTTATTCCTGGATTTTTTATAATATAATCAAACGTTTTATCAACTAAATCATCAGGATGACTTCCAAAAATGCAACTTATATTTAATTCTTTTAATTTAGTTACTTGTTCTTTATTTAAATTTTCTTCTTTATTTAAATCATTAACAACAACTTCACACTTTAATTTTTTTAAAGTAAGAGCAGCACTATAACCACTTCTAGCAAGTCCAAGAATTAATATTTTTTTACTTTGAAACATATTATCACCAAAAACATTATATTATTTTTAAAGTTAAAAGTAAACGAAATTGACGAAATAATAAAATTAAATTATAATGACAAAGGTGGTATTATGTTATTTGCAAGTAGTAATTTAGGAAAAATTTTAGAAGTTAAAAATATTTTAGGAATAGATATTAAATCTTTAAAGGATTTAGATAGAAACATTAATATTCAAGAAACTGGTAATACTTTTTTAGAAAATGCTATTTTAAAAGCAAAAAAAATTTATAATGAAACTAAAATTCCTACTCTTGCAGATGATAGTGGTCTCGTAATTCCTTCATTAAAAGGTTTTCCTGGTATACTTACTCATCGTCATTTAGAAGGAAGCGATAGTAATAGAAATCAAGAAATTTTAAAAAGAATGAAGGATAAAGAAGATAGAACTTGCTATTTTGTATGTGCAATAGCCTTTTTTGATGGAATAAATTTGATCACATCAGAAAATAAGTTAAAAGGATTAGTTGCAAAATCAGAAAAAATAAATCAAGGATTTGGATTTGATAGTATATTTTTGTACAAAAATAGGTATTTATCAGATATGACAATTAATGAAAAAAATGAAATTAGTCCAAGAAAATTTGCACTTCTTTCATTAAAGAATGATAAAAATTTTCAAAAAGTTATTGATTTCAAGAATTAATTATGCTATTATATTTAAGTATTTGTTTGTTGGACCTTTAGCTCAGTTGGTTAGAGCAATCGGCTCATAACCGATCGGTCATAGGTTCGAGTCCTATAAGGTCCACCAATTTTATATAAGCGGGTATGGCGGAACTGGCAGACGCGCTAGTCTTAGGAACTAGTTCTTCGGAGTGCAGGTTCGATTCCTGTTACCCGCACCAATGACGAATCTGTTCGAACTTATCGAACTTTTATATAGGGAACTTGCAAAAAGTTCTTTTTTGTGTTATCATGTATATGTGAAGAGAAATCTCATATAATAAAAAAAGGGAATACCTAGTTTCGATGAGTTAGGTACTATTCCCAAGATTTGGTTTTAGTACCGACTTATACAGTTGGTACTATTTTTATTAAAATGATTAAAATCACTATAATAAGGAGTATTATGATAGTACAAAGATATTTCTCTGATTTTCTCATAACTTCACCTCCTTTCACTTTTATTAAAGTTAAAGGAGAATAGTACCTAAACTAACTAAATATTCCTATAAATATTATTGCATAAATATCACAATAATACAAGTAAATAATTAACATTTCAACAATTAATGTTTATTTTGATATTAATGTCAAAATACCTAGGGGGTTAAATATTTTGTCAAAAAGAAAAAGAACGCGAAAATTATTGGAATTTATCAAAAGAATTATACACTCATAGAATATTTAGTGATAAAACTATTGAATCAATTCAAAATGATTATATTTGGAATAAAGAAAATGATAAAAACAAAGAAAAAGATGATTTTGAAATAGAAATGTAAAAAATGTTAAAATATCTTAAAACTGTGTTATAATGGAACTAGGAGGGATATAATGAAACAAATGTTAAATGAATTGTTTATGATAATCGATAAAGTAACATTAGAAGAATTGGATAAAAAAATGAAGAACTTAACTTTAGAATTAATAAAATATGAAGAAGATACTCCAACGTATAAAAATACACTAGTTAAACTATCTACTATTTATAATATATTTGAATTAAAAAACAATAACAATGAACAATGTTACTGTACCAAATATGCTGATCTTGATACAATAAGGGCAATATTAACAAGGAGTGGTTATTTAAGTGATGTGAAAAAAACAGCAAGTCGTTAATAAATTAGTGAGTGATATTTATATCATTCGTACTTGTGAAAAAGTTGTAGATATCTACAACACTCGCACCATAAGAAAATATCGTCGCACCAATGCGATTTAGTTTAATTATATCAACTAGAAATAGTTGATTTTTATTGTAAAAAAAATAGATATTTGACAATATGTCAAATATCATAGGGTGTTAGGATTTTAGACATTATAAAATCTATTTATTAAAAAATATTATAATTTTATTATTTGTTTGAGCTTTCAATATACTTGATATTTAAATTATTTTTTCTAGTTATTATTGATTCTCCTAGTGCATTTTCTAAATCATCTCTTGTATTTTTAGCAATATTTCCACCTTTTCTTGCAATTATTTTATTTGCTTCTAATCCATTTGGATTATATTTTTTTGCAAGTTCTCTTGTTGCTGTTTCTCCAATATCAGTTAAGAGTACTTCCAAGTCAGACATATTATCTCTTAAAGATTCTTTTCGTAATTCTTTAAATTTTTTGTATTGATTTGCTTTCATGCCAGACCATGCTTGATATATTTCATTTGTTAGTATTCCATATTCAGTTGGTTCACTAATTCCATTTTCTTTCCAAGTATCTGTTAATTGAAATCTATGTAATTGACCTTTTAGTCTTTTTTCAATCCAAGCATCACTATAACCTTGACTTTTATATACCATAATACTTCTATCAATTGCCTTAGATGGATCAAATGTTTCGTCAATTCTTTCACTTCCAACTTGAGCTAACCACATTTTAAATGGTTCTGCTTTAGGACTTGGAACTGATTGAATAAGTCTTAAAATTCCCTTAGTATCAAGAACATCTGTATTATAAAATTTACCATCTTTTGATTGCATTTTCAGTTGTCCGATATTTTCGGACAACTCACTTCCCTCATTTTTTAACTTTACTTTTAAATCTGACCAATATTTACGTGGTCTATCACTGCCAGTTAAAGCACCAATTACATCTACAACACTAAACCAATAATCTTCTTTTTCATAATCCCATTTTGTTCTTA
Organism: uncultured Eubacteriales bacterium; assembly: GCA_900320425.1. Classification (GTDB taxonomy): domain Bacteria; phylum Bacillota_I; class Bacilli_A; order RF39; family UBA660; genus RUG591. The sequence goes on from ONSF01000078.1 coordinate 4,903, forward strand.
TATTTGTATTTTGAAATACATAAATTAAATTTTCTTTTTTGGTATCATTTTTTATTTCAAATTTCATATAACCTCCTCATATCTGTAACATTAATATATCATGGCATATAAAAATATACAATATTGTTTATAATTTTTTTGTATTTTTTTTGAACCATTTTATTAACGAGTTATATTCTATTACAATTTCGTAAACTACTATCTTAATAGCACCAGTGACGAATCTGTTCGAACTATTCGAACTTTTATATACATCAGTCTGAAATATGACTGATTTTTTGTGCATTAAAGAAACCCCACTAGTAATTTTGATACTTGTGTCAAAATACCTAGGGGGTTAAATATTTTGTCATTAAGTAAATATTTAATAAATATGTAAAATGCTAATAAAAGTATACAATTTTATGCTACAATTAAAGTGAAAGTTATATATTTTAAACTTTATAATTATTTATTAAGAAAGGAGCAAACTTATGAAAAATAATTTAGTAAAAACAGAAATAGATGTTAAAAACAATAATGATAATTTTAATTTCACGGAATTCAGTGAAATTAAAATCAATGAAGTTGGATATCCATCATTTACTTTAAGTCCAAAGAGATGGATACAAA
>ONSF01000006.1 GCA_900320425.1 uncultured Eubacteriales bacterium
ACAAATGCTTATCCAATAAGTGATGAGTATGCAATTAGTAATATTGATAAATTAACATATATTGATTTTACTGTATCAGGGGATGCAGAAAACCCTAAAGAAGCAGTTACATATGAAATATATTTAACAGAAAAAGATGGAAATACCATGGATAGTAAGTATATAAAAGTGTATTTAACCGATAATTTTAATAATGAAGTAGTAAGTCCTATCCTATATTCTAGTTTAGATAATACAACTTATCAAAATGATTCTGCAACAGGTAAAGTAATATTAAAAAATACATTAGCTGGAGAATTTGACAGACATTATAGATTATATGCATGGATAGATAGTACTTTTTCAGAAAATATTGAATTAACATTTGACTTTTATGTAAATATATATGCTTACAATGATATGAAAGAAAATGCAAATGTTACCGTTACATTTGATGCAAATGGAGGAACTGTATCAGGGGTAAGTAAAGATGTTACTGTTGGAGGAACTTATGGAACATTACCAACTCCAACGAGAGATGGATATGGTTTTGCTGGTTGGAGTGAATTAATTGATAATGATTATTTAGAGTTAGAGTATATATCATCAACTGGAACTCAATATATTGATACGGGAATAGTTCCATCTGAAAATTTTGAATATTATATAAAATATAGAGATGATGCAGCAAGTGGTTCTAATTATGTTATGGCAAGTAGAGCTAATAATTCTGCTGCAATTTATCAAGCTGCTGCTGGAGCTGTTGCTTCGCAAAATGTATCTATTGCTAGACATACAACCACAACACCTAATAATTATCGAGAAATAGGCTTAATTTATGAAATGAGTGCTACTTATAATAGTTTAGGAACAGGAGTTAGTAGTATAAAATGCTTAGATAAAGGAGATGAATTTACAGGAACTCAAAGCGACTCTAGTGCGGGAGCAACTGCTAATTTAATAGTTTTTGGATATAGAAGTGTTCAAAGGCATTCTGGAATGTCATTATATAAATTAAAATTATATAATGATGGGGAATTAACGAGAGATTTTGTTCCTGTACAAAAACTATCAACAGGGAAAATAGGTTTATATGATAAAGTAACCAAAGAATTTTATAGAAATTTAGGAACTGGAGAATTTTTGGCTGGACCTCTTAAAGAAGAAGTAACAAGTGCGAGTATAGTATCAACTTCTACTAATCATACATTATATGCAAATTGGGTAAAAAATCCTGTTGTAACCTTTGACCCAAATGGAGGGACTGTTGAAACTTTATCTAAATCAGTAGTCTATCATGAATCATACGGAGAATTACCAATTCCAACAAGAAGTGGTTATGAATTTTTAGGATGGAATGGGAAGAATTTATTTGATTATCAAAACATATTAGATAATAATTCTTCAGTTAGTTTAGAAGAATTAAATGGTACGTCAACTATTTCGTGGATTAATAATGATTCTACATCAAATCAAAAATTTTTAGAGGGATATTTTAAGGAAAATACAAGGTATACTTTTTCTGGAAAAATTGCTAATTCTAAAATTTCATCAAATAGATTTCTTATTATTTATAATAACACTGATAGTTATCAAACTAAATATACTGATTTTTTGGAAGCAAATACTTTTTATAATATAAGTACTGTATCTCGAAGTAATTCTTCAATAAGTTTTTTTAAAGGTTCTAATACTGGTGGTGGAAAACTATATATAGATATTAATTCTTTTCAAATAGAAGAAGGAACCATTGTTACAGAATATGAACCATATTATGTAACAAGTAGTACTAAAGTAGTTCAAAATAAAGATCATACCTTAAAAGCAATATGGAAAGAAAATTAAAAGAATAGAAATCAAGTTGAAATCTATTCTTTTTTTCTAAACCAAGTATTAATAATATTAACATTATTACTTTCGGGAGTTGGATTTGGTTTTTGTAAAGTAATTAAAGTTGGAAGCTTAAATGCTGGACCAAATACATAACAATTACCTGGTTGTATAATTTGAAGTCGTTTACTAATTTCATTAGTCATAAATGGAATTAAACGATTTATGTAATCAGAATCTTTTGGATGAGTCATTTTAAAGATTAAGAAGTTATTACATTGAGAAATAGCTGTTTCTGATAACTCAGATGGTCTTTGAGTAATAAGTCCTAAAAGAATTCCATATTTGCGTCCTTCTTTGGCAATTCTTTCAAAAATATTATATCCAAGAAGTTCTACATCTTTATCATTTACAACATATCTATGAGCTTCTTCTAAAATGATATGAAATGGCATAGAAGCTCTTGGCTTTAAAGTTTTAACAACGTCAAATAACATTTTAGTAATAATTTTAACAATATTTTTAGCAAATCTATCATCAACATAGTTAATATTAAAATTAATTAGTTGAGCTTTTCTATTGTTTTTAGTAATAATAGTATTAACAAACTCGTCTCTTGTTACATATTCTTGATAATCAAAGAAAATATTGTATTCTCCTTCAACTAAACTATGAATTCTTGTTTTTAACATATTGTTATTATCATATACTTTTTCACTTTTTAAAATTCCTTCTGAAATAAGTGCAAAATCGATTGCATCTTCTAAATCTTTTAAGGTATAAGTAATATGTTCTGTATTAATGGAATAATCATCTTTTTCTAGTAAAAACTCTGTAAAGAATTTTGTTAATAATTCTATTTCTCTAATTTTTCCATCAGCATCAATGATTAAACAATGTTTCAAGGCTCTTGTGTATCCTGGTTGAGAAATCTCCGTTTCAAGATTTAATTCGTCAGTTTTATAAAACGATAATACCGAAAATATTTGATCTCTTATTTGAACTGATGGTCTACCACTTAATAAAATATCGAGAACTGCTCTTGCAATAATATTATTCTTTATTTTTGTGATTTCACTTCCTGTACTTTTAAAAATATTAACTAGTTCTAAAGCTTTTTCTAAAACTTGTAACTGATTTTGACTTTCAGCATTTAAAAGAATTGCTAAATCATCAACATCTAGTAAATAGGGTGGTATTTTTAGTATTTCATCGTTTGATTCTAAATTGGTAGTATAATTTTTAAAACTAATATATTCATTCTTATTTTCCAAATCTAAAAATGAATTTTGATATTCTCCATAAGTATCAAATACAAATAAACTCGCATTATAAGGAACATATTCTCCTTCATTTCTAAGTAATGTTTGAATAATACTAGAAAGAGCAAAAGACTTTCCAGAACCACTTCCACCAAGAATTGCAAAGTGAGAATTAAAGAAAGTGTTTAAATTCATAAAAATTGGCTTTTCATAAATAGGACTAATTCCTAAATATAAACTATTAATACTATTTGGATAGCTTATAATATTTGGAATATAATCAGGATTAATTAAAGATACTACGGAGTTAAAACTTGGCTTTTGATTAATACCAAAGATAAAATTGTTGTTAATGATTTCTCCAACTAAGTTGACAATTAACTCTTCATTTTTAATTTCAATAATTTCACCGATAATCATCTTTGAATCTTTAAAAAGTAAATAATTGTTCATTAAATTAACAGAACTATTTTTTACATTATAGGACAATATAACCTCATTTCCTATTATTTCTTTTATTATCATTTTATCACCAACTATATCATATCATAAAAAACAGAAAGAATCACCTTTAATTTAAAATTCTTTCTGTATTTTTGAAACTTAATTTAGCTATTTTTTCTAAAATATCTTTTCCATATTTTTCTACAAGCTCACGTCCAACTTTATCAACTTCATTTCCAGCTCCTTTTGGAAATTTAATATGATAGTTATTGTTTAACTTCTCATATTCTTTTAAAAATAAATATCTTGATATAATACTACTACAAGCAACCGCCATATTTTTATCTTCAGCTTTGGTAATAAAAGTAATTCCTCTTTGAACATTTTTTGAATCTTTTAGATAATTATAATATACAAATGGTTTTGCAAATTCATCTACAATGATATAATCAACATTATTAGTTTCTTCCATCATAGATAAAAGTACTTTGTTATGAAGAATTGCTTTAACTTTATTCATATTGTATTTATCATGATTTTTATTATAATCTAAGTTTGATAAAATTAAACTTTTATATTTAATTTTTTTTATAATTTTAGGAGTGATTTCTAAGATTTTTTCGTCAGTTATTTTTTTAGAATCTCCACATCCAAGTTCTTTTAAATAAGAAACGTCTTCACGTTTTACGTAGGATGCTGTTACAACAATTGGTCCAAAGTAATCACCAGTTCCAACCTCATCACTTCCGACGGAATTTACAAACATATATTTATTATTGTCTATTGAGTTTACTTCTTTTTTCTTTTCTTCTTTCTTTTTATTGTCAGAGTTAGTTACTTCAACAGATCCTGAATGAATCTTTTCTGTTTCCACCCAATAATCACTCGCAAGATCTGCATCAACTCCTTGGAAAACGGCTTTTCCAGATTCATATAAAGTTACCACTGTATCTCCATCAACTGCTTGAAATACTGCATAAGGAGGAGTTTTTTCTCTTTTTAACTCTTCGTAAAACTCTTTCATCATTTCTCTTGTTTTTTCACTTGTTTTAACTGTAATTGTCATCATTATCACCAACCATTGTTATTATATAAAAGATACGATAATAAATCAAGATTGTTTTGACTATTAATATACTTTATGTTAATATATTAGTATTTTGGAGGGAAAATATGAAACTTATTATTAATTATGATTTTTTCAATGCGGTCTTAGATGTAAATGAAGGTTATACTTTATTTAAAGTTATTAGAAATAATAAACGTTATTATGCAACTTATTTTACTATTTTAACGATATTTGACTTATTAGCATCCAAAAACAATAATTTTAATTTTAAAGATTTAATTCCCATTCAAACTAGCTTTTTCTTTATTGGTCATTATTTGATTCCTAAATCTTTAAATGTTGATGTTTATAAAGAAAAATCTGAACAAAATTTAAAAGAATTAACTTTAAAATTAAATAGATATATTATTAAAACCGATTATGATTTGTTAAAACAATCTGAATTATTAAAAAGAAAATATACAGTTCATGTAAATAAAGATAAATTATTAGATATTGTGGAAGAAAAATTTATATTAGTTCCAACATATGATTTTAATAATAATATAAAAAATACAAGTATTTTACAAGAACATATAATAGGAACTGATGAATATGTTTTATCACTTGGAAGTCCTAAGAAAGAATTAAAATTAGTATATTCTAGATCATAAAAAGATATGTATAAAATGATTTCTGTTTTTCTATAATATTTTTTTTGAAAATTAAAAGACACATTTATAAACAACAAAAAATATTTTTTAGTTTCTTTTCATATATTAAAATGGTGAATTAATTATGTTTAATAAAAAGATAGATAGTAGAATAAAATTAGTACTTCTTTTTTTTCTTAGCTTTTTTGTAGTAATATTTTTGAAGGTTATATATATTGAAATGGTTGATTATAAAAAATTAGTAGCTCTTGCCAATGATTTATGGAGTAGGGATTTGCCTCTTGAAGCAAATCGAGGACTTATTTTAGATAGAAATGGAGTAGTTCTTGCCGATAATATTACTACAACTAGTTTAGTACTTGTACCAAATCAAATTGAAGATAAAGAGGAAGTTTCAAGAGTACTTGCAAATATTTTAAAGGTTTCCGTTGATGAAATGAAAAGTCATGTTTATAAAAAAACTTCTATTGAAAGAGTTCATCCTGAGGGACGAAGACTTAGTTTTGAAGTTGCCGATAAAATTAATTCATATGAGTTTTCTGGAGTTTATTTAGTAAAAGAATCTAAAAGATATTATCCTTATGGAGAAACTTTATCTCACGTCCTTGGTTACGTTGGAATTGATAATCAAGGACTTGGTGGAATTGAACTTATGTATGACTCTTATTTAACCGGTGAAAATGGAGCTATAAAATATTTTAGTGATGCTAAAGGTGGAAAGATTAATTTATCTGAAATATATTTAGAACCAGCAAGTGGAATGAATATTACTTTAACTATTGATATTAATATTCAACTTGCTGTAGAACGAGAACTTAATAATGTTGAAAGTACTCTAAGACCAGATAATTCTTTAGGAATTGTTGTTGACCCAAATACTTTAGAAATTCTTGCTATGTCTAGTCGTCCTACTTTTAATCCTAATAATTATAAATTATTTTCTACAGAAGTATTAAATCGTAATTTACCAATTTGGATGACATATGAACCTGGTAGTACTTTTAAGAATGTTGATACCATTTAGAGATAAAAATATTATTTTTTTATATATACATTGTATATATAATTATTTTTTTTAGAATTTAATTTATTAATTGTTGAAAAATGTTGATTTTTTAAATATAACATTTCATCATTATTTCTATTAATATATTTAGAACCTTTTATTCGTTCTTTTTCATTATCAAAAAAATTTAAATATATATCTAATTGTATATTATTTCTATTATTATTAATCTTAGATACAATAATTTCATCTAATAAATATCTTATAAATTCTTCTTTTGCTTTTCCATCTAATTCTTCTTGAATATATTTAGATATTTTTTCTTTATTATTTATATTATTGTTTAATGTTTTAATTTGATTAATAATATCTTTTTTTTGTTTTAATAATAAAGAAATTTCATTTTCAAAATGTTTAAATTGTTTTTTTAATTCATTATGTTTTAAATCTCCTGTAATTATTAGATCTAAAGCAATTGATTTTTTATTTTCAATTTTTAGAATGTTATCTTCTATATTTTGAAGTTTAATATTATATTGTTCATTATAATTTATATTATTATATAAGTAAGTCATATCTTTAATAATAATATCCTTATTAGGAATAATAATGTTAAAAATTTTTTTCATAATAAGATATAAGTCTTTTTCTAAAATTATTGGAGAATAACAAGAAGTTAATCCATAATGTAAGTATAAATTACATGACCAAGTTGGTTTATTTTTCTTTTTACTGCCATGTGATCTTCCAAAATTGGTGTTGTGTTCTTTACAATATATTTTTGAACTAAAAGGATATTTTAAACCACCAGACCAATAATTATTTTTTTGATAGTTTTCTGTTCGATTCTTTAAAATTTCATTGGCTTTATTCCAAAGTTCTTCTGAAACAATAGAAGGAATACTACCATCAGAACACTTATAAAGTGTTTGGTCTTCTAGAGGAATCTTTTTTCTTTTTTTTGTTCGATAATCTATAATTTCATATGTATGACCTCTATAAAATCCTTTATATTTTGGATTAGATATCATTCTTTTTAAAGAATCCTTATCATATAATCTTCCTTTTTTATTATAAAAACCTAATTCACCTAATTTTTTTGCTAATCTATAAAATCCATATTCACCAGTTGCATATAATTCAAATATTTTTCTTATAAATTTTGCTTCTTCCTCTACAATAACAAGTTTACAATTATCTTTTTTATATCCGGTTATATTACTAGAACCAAGTACATGTCCGCATTTTATAGCTTCATGGTGACCAAATTTAACTCTTTTAGATAATTTTTTAGATTCATCTTGAGCTAAGTTAAACATTATATTTAATATAAGCTCAGAATTATCATCAAAAGTATTTAAATTTTGATTTTCAAAAAATACTCCAACATTATTTGCTTTTAATTCTCTAATATAATGAATACTATCTTCTAAGTCACGAGCAAATCTTGATACTTCTTTGGTTATAATTAAATCAAATTTATTTAATTTAGCATCATATAGCATTTTTTTAAAACTAGTTCGTTTATCAACTCTTACACCAGATACTCCTTCTTCAATATATCCTTCGATAAAAGTCCAATTAGGGTTAGATTTAATTAAATTAGTATAATAACTAGTTTGATTATCTAAAGAATTTAATTGAATATCCGAATCAGTTGATACTCTTGCATAATATGTAACTCTAAGTGGTAAATTATATATTTTTTCACCATGAATAATAGCTTCCTTAATTTTATAATAATTCATAAATTAATCCTTTCATAATTTTATAGTTTGTTTTTTTAATGATATTAGTAGTTTTTCATTAACATAAGAAAAAGTTTCTTCATCAATAATTTTTCTTTTATAAAGATTATTATTTATGATGATTTTTATTTTAATTTCAGTGATTTTATCAATATTCATTTTTTTTCCTTTTTTACTATAAATTTTATGATTATATTAAATATTTATTACTAAATAAATTTATTATTTAAAGTTTTGTAATTTACAGTAAGTTTACAAACTAATAAAATAATGATTATTAATGTTTAAATATTGTTTTATATTATATAAAAAATATAATTACAATTTTTTTTTAAATAGGGTTGAATTTTGTCGAAATATTTGGTATTATTTTTATTGTAGAAGGTAGGTAAAGAAAATTGATGTTGAAAAACATTAAGCCAACTTTTTTTACAAGTATTATAGAAGTAAAGGAGGTGTAAAGAAATGAAAGGAAATAAGAAAATCTTAGTTATTGCTGTATTGCTTCTATTAATTGCTGTAAGTTATGGAACATATGCAATTTATAAGAATTCTGCTTCAACTAATGCTGAAGTAACTGCTGCAGCTTGGCATGTTCAATTCTTAAATGGTCAAACTGAAGTTACATCATCACAAAATCTTGAATTAACTTGTGAAAATAATAATCATGTTAAAGATGGTGTTATTGCTCCAGGTGCAACTTGTACTGGAACACTAACTATTGATGCAACAGGTACTGAAGTTGATGTTGCATACACAGTTGAACAAGATGGTGATGATATTTTAGCTGATGGAGTTGCTTTAGATGGTGCTGAAAATGATTTTACAGTAACAATTACTGATAATGGAACTGGACAAATCGGTTATGATGATGATCCACAAACAGCTACAGTTACTGTAAATGTTGCTTGGGCTGGACTTGAAAATGATACTGTAGACCCAGCTGATACTGCAATTCAAGGCTCAACTTTAACTGTACCTATCATAGTAACTGCAAAACAAGTAGTTGGTGCTTAATAATAAATGTAAAGAATAATGAAAATTATTCTTTCGTTTAAAGTTTATAACTTCGGTTATAAACTTTAAAGGGGAGTATAATGGAGTGATATAATGAAAGAAAATAAAAAGAAGGATAAGGATAGAAAAATTGATTTAGTAATTAAAATAGTTTTAATTATTATAATCATTTTATTATTGATAAGAAATTGTTCGCTGTTAAAAGAAAATAATGATCATAAAAATACAACATTACCAGGTGGAAATATTGATATCATTGAAATAAAATGCAATGATAACGAATGCGATGAAATTGAAAATATTAGTTTTTCACAAGAAGAATTTAGTGTTAAAAAAAATAGTACAATAAAACTAATTCCAATTGTAAAACCTAGTAGTTTATCATCAGATAAACTTACTTGGACAAGTAGTGATTTAAGTATTGCAACAGTTGACGGGAATGGTGTTGTTAAAGGACTAAAAGAGGGAACAGTAACTATTACAGTAACTGCTTCAAATGGTATTGTGGCGTCATGTGTTGTTACAGTAGTACTAAATGATATTAATGTAGAAAAAATAAAGTTAACTCCAAACGAACCAGTGATAAAAACTGGAACTATCACTCAAGTAATAGCTGAAATTAGTCCGAAGAATGCTACAAATCGTGATTTAATATGGACAAGTAGTGATCCAAAGATTGCAATTGTTGATGCTAATGGATATGTTAAAGGATTAAAAGAGGGAACAGTAACTATTACAGCTAAAACAAAAGATGGTAAAGTAGTTGCTAGTACAACAATTAGTATTCAAGAAAATTTAATTGAAAGTATAAGTTTTTCACAAGAAAATATTAGTGTTAAAAAGGGAAATACAGTAAAACTAATTCCAATTATAAAACCTAGTAGTTTATCATCAAGTAAACTTACTTGGACAAGTAGTAATCCAAGTGTTGCAACAGTTGACGGAAATGGCGTTGTTAAAGGATTAAAAAATGGAATTACGACTATAATGGTAACTACTTCTAATGGTAAAAAAGCATCATGTATAGTTACAGTAACAACAGACAATATTGATGTTAAAGAAATAAAATTAACACCAAATGAATCAATAGTAAAAACTGGATCAACTACACAAGTAATAGCAGAAATAATTCCAAATAATGCTACAAATCGTGATTTAATATGGGAAAGTAGTGATCCAAGTATTGCAACAGTTGACGGAAATGGTATTGTTAAAGGTTTGAAATCAGGAACAGTAACTATTACAGCTAAAACAAAAGATGGCAAAGTAGTTGCAAGTACAACAATTACCATTGAAACAACAGGAAGTTTTGATGTTTATGATAAAGATCATACACCATTAACTTGGAATGGTTCAAATGATTTGAAGATATTTACTAAATCTACATATGCAATGGAAGGCAAAATTGCTCCTGAAAGTTCTAATGTATATCAATTTATGATAAGAAATACTACTGATTATAAATTGAAATATAAAATTAATTTTATTGAAACTAATAGTTACCATATTAATATGAAATATAAATTAAAAAAGAATGATACATATCTTGTTGATCATTATGTAAGTGCTGATGAATTAAATATTGATAATATGATTATAGATATTAATGAAAATGATACATATTATTTGGAATGGAAATGGATTAGTAGCGATAATGATAATAGTATTGGTGCAAATCCAGAAGCTAAATATGGTATTAGAATAGAAGTAGAGGCTGATGGTATAAATGGTTAAAATATATAAGTTTATTGTTAATGTTTTGTTTGTAATAACAATTATTTTGTTATTAGCTTATATGATGCTTCGAATAACAGATAAAATTGAAATATATAAGGTAAAAACAGGCTCAATGGAAGAAAAAATTCATGTAGGAGATTATATTTTAATATATCGAAAAGATAGTTATAATGTAGGAGAAATTGTTACTTATACAAGTAATGATGGTTTTATTACCCATCGTATAGTTAGAAAAGAAAATGGTAAAGTGATTACTAAAGGTGATGCTAATAATGCAGAAGACAAAGAAATTTTAGAGAGTACAATTGTTGGTATGGTAATTATGTCGGGTGGGGTATTAAATACTATTATTAATTATAAATATGTCTTTGTTTGTATTCTATTATCAATGTATTTATTTAGTTGTTATTTTAACAGTCGGGAAAAATTAAATCAAGACGAAGAAGAAATAAACGAAAATGTAAAAGAAGATAATATAGTATTTGAAAATAAAAATGTTGAAGTAAATAAATTAGAAACTGAAGAAAAAATAGAGGAAAAAAATGAAGAAAAAATAGAAAATAAAATAGATGAAACAATAGAAGAAAAAACAGAAAATAAGATCGAAAAACATAATAATGATAAAAAAATTGAACCAGTGAAAAAAAATAAAACGAACGGAAAAACTAAAACAAATAAAAATGAATTAAAGAAAACAGAAAATGAAAAGAAATAGAGAAAGGAAAGTGAGAACATGGGTAAGAAAATAAAGATAATTGCATTATTATTTATATTTGCTCTTTTTCTTGTACGCTCAACTTTCGCTTTGTTTCGTGATAGCCTTGCTATAGAACATGTGACAGATTTGGCCGAATGGAATGTTACATTAGAACAAGATGGCATTAATAATAGTTTAACTGTAATTCCGGGATTTGAAAGTGATACTTTTACTTTAAATGTTAAAAGTTTATCGGATGTTGATATGAAATATACAGTTAATGTTAGTAATTTACCATCTGGAATAGAAGCATCTATAAATGGAGTTGACTTTTATCCAGAAGTAAATGGGATAATAACTTTTCCTAATGAATATACGATTTTATATAGTTCACTTACTAAAATAAATATTCATACTTTGACATTTAGAGGAACAAATAATTCTATTTATGTTAATAATCAACCGGTTTCTGTTAATGTTGAAACAGCACAAGTAGTTGGTAATTAATAGTAATTTATAGTTATAAAAAAATAAAGAAAAGAGGTGTAATATGAGAATTAGAAGTAATAAATTAAAACTTATAATTATAGTTTTGATTCTCTTTTTATGTCCTTTATTATTAAGAATTAAGAATACTTTTGGAGTATATAAATCTACTTTAAGCACTCCCATAAGTTTAACTGTTATAGATCCTGCCACTAGTTTCCCAATCACACTTGAAATAAATGATGGAACCGGTAATACGACTACAATATATAGAAGTTATGGTCAAGAATTTGGAAATGTTTCACCTCCAGCTAGAACAAATTATAATTTTTTAGGTTGGTATGATGGAACTGGTTCTGATGCTAATCGAATTTTCTTAGATGAAATTATGACAGGTCCAGTTACTTATTATGCTAAGTGGCAGAAAGTAATATGTAAAAAAGTTACAGATGAAAATAAATTGCATACCGAGACTTGTGTTGGTAGTCAGGGATGTACAACAAGTGGAACAGGATTTGACAAAACCAATAATAAAATTATTACTTATGGTACAACTTATGGTTTAAATAGCCCAACTGCAGGGGATGCATATGACTGTGATGTTAATAATGATGGTACTTATGATCCACAAGATCAATATGGAAAATATACAGAAAGATTTTATTTCTTAAAAGAATACGAACATAATAATTCAGAAAAAACAGCTACTTTAATATATTATACAAGTTTTGATGGTAATGGTAGAGTTGATTCTCAACATAATTCTAATATAGGTTCAGATGTGTACAATACGGCATTAACTTGGTTACCTACTTCAAGTATTTGGACTAATCCGGGACTTATTGGCTTTACTTCTAATAATGGAAATATTACGAGATTTCTTACCTTAGATGAGGTTGAAACTGTTTGTGGAACGATTTCTAGACCATTTCCAACACCGCCAAGCACAGTAGCTGCAGCAAGTTATTGGAATGGTTGTCAACAATGGTACTTGTTTGAAAATTCAAGATTCCAATCAAGCAATCTTGGACGTGCTGGAATTTGGATGGAAATAGATAATGAACAACATTATCGTATTCAAACTGGTTCAGTAGCTCTTATGAGCGTAGCTGCATCCAGTCAAAATACTGCTCGTCCAGTTATTGAAATTCCATTTAGTGCTTTTGAGGGATATAAAAATACAGAAAAATATACAATTACTTTTAATACTCATGATGGAACGCCACAAATTGAACAAAGAAGAGTATATACAGGAGATCCAATTGGAACGATTCCTACTGTTACTAGAGAGCACTATATATTTGATGGATGGTATTCTAGTTATTCGAATGGTGAATATTCAAATTTAGTTGATGCTGAGACAATTGTTGAAAATAATATGACTTTACATGCCAAATGGGTACCTGTTCCAACAAGTACAGTTACATTTGATGCAACTGGGGGAACAATTAATGGTGAAAGTACATTTGATTTAATAGTTGATACAGGAGATACAGTAGATTCAAATGATATTCCTGAACCTACTTATACAGATCATACATTTGATGGTTGGTATTATGACGATGAACTTACTGAACCGTTTGATCCAGAAGAACCAATAACTGATGATATAACATTATATGCAGCATGGACAATGGGTAATCCAGTTGCTAGAGTAAATGGAATTGGCTATGATACTTTAGCTGAAGCAATTGCAGCTGTTCCAACTGGTAAAGTAAAAACAACAGTAACAATTATAAAAAATATAACATTATCTGAAGCTGTTACAATTCCAAATACAAAATATGTTGAACTTGATGGTGGAAGTTATACTATTTCAGGAACAAATAGTCTTATAAATAATAATGGATATTTAGAT
>ONSF01000055.1 GCA_900320425.1 uncultured Eubacteriales bacterium
TGTTCCAGCATTCGTTTGATTATATCCTGATAAAGTATATCCAGTTCCTGATGTTACACTTGTTAATTGCTGAGAACTTCCTGTATAGGTTCTTGCTACACATAAACTATTTGTTGGTATTGTTGCACTTTTTACTATTGTTACAACATACGTTTTGGCTGCAGCATCATTATAATTCGTTGTATCTGTTGGTGTAAAGTTTACTGTTATAGTACTACTTCCATCGGATAACCCCGATATAGTTACTAGATTGTTTGTATTTGCATTTATGTCATTTCCACTTGCTTGACTTACAGTTGCTTTTGTTGTATCACTACTTTTTACGGTAAACTTTCCTTTGACATTAGCTTTTTCATTAAAAGTTATTGTTTTTCCAGCTGTAACAGTTCCTGATGTTGCACTAAGGGTTATTGTTGGTGTAATTTTATTAATTACATATCCTTTAGTATTACCATCTAAAGTATAATTTGAACATAATTTTTGTCCACCAGTTACACTTAAACAACTTGCATTTGATGTATAACTTCCAGCACTTGTGTTCTTGGTTGTCGTAAGTGTCATCGTTTCTCCACTTACTCCCGTTGCAACACTTGCTGTTGGTCCTTGGGCACTTCCGTTATATGTAAATGTCGTGCTTCCCCAACTTACAGTAACTTTTTTGGGTTCTATTTTACATTGAAATGTAGCTCCTTCTAATCTATCTCCCGTTTTCCATACATAATTTTCTTTTAAACTTGCTGTTATATTATAACTTTTAGCATCTATTCCTGTTGTTTTATCAAACGTCATTTCAACTGGGGCACTTTTTACTATCGTTTGACTTTTTCCATTATAAGTTTTATTTTCACATAAATTATCTGGTCTTTCTACTTTTTGATTTACGTTATAAATTAGCTTTTCTTCTCTTTTATTTCCTGCTTTATCATATGCTTCTACTTTTAATATCCAACTACCTCTTGTTACTGTCTTTGAAAATACTACTCTTTCATTTTCAATTGTTCCTGTTAGATATTTTTCTTTATTAGTATTTTCTAATGAATATCTTACGGCTTCTATTCCGCTTTCATTATCTTTAATATTTTTTATTCCATTCGTTATTTCAACACTTTCTTCGCCATTTCCTCCAAAATCAATTTCTTTTTTTTCAGTTTCTCTTTTGGCTATTGTTACTAATCCCGTCGGATCTTCTATTTCAAAACTTGGTTCTTTCTTATCTATTAAAATCTCTTTAGTTTGTTTTTCTGTTTTTTGATTACTTGTCCCATATCCTTCTATTTCATATGTATCACTTACTTCTACTTTTATCTTACAACTTTTTATTCCATTCTTTTCTTCTAAACTACAACTTTTACTACTTCCTTTGGCACCTTTTACTTCTACTCTTATTACATCATTTCCTGTTTTAAATATTAACCATACATCTTGATTTACCCAACTTCCCTCTCTATATTCTTTACTTGTCTCTCCTACTCTTGTTTCAACTTTTAATCCATAATCTTCTATACTTTTTTCACATACATTCTTAGTTTCATATTCATCATTCGGACATTTTAAACATACTTCATAATTTAATTTTTCATAGGAATCTTTATATGCTACTATTGTACTATTTTCTAAATCACATTCTACTTGTTTCCTATCTAATACTTTTTCTATATATCCATTGGTGATTAATTCTTGTAAACTTACTCTTTCGGCTTGTCCGAACATTTTTGGTTCTTTGTCTCTGTTGTAGTTATAATATTCTCCAGCTGCAAGTAAAATTGACTCTTCTTGACCAGAATAATATGACCTTTTCATACTTTCTGTTATATTGACATATCCAACTACAGCAAGTCCTAATACTATTCCAAGTATTACGATTACTCCTAAAAGTTCTACTAAAGTAAATCCTCGTTTTTTCATATCTTCACCTACTCTATATTGTTAATTATATCATACATTTTTCAAAAAAAAAGAACTTTGATGTATTTTTTTCAAGTTCTTTTTATTTTTCATTAATATATCCAATGTATGGTAAATTACGATACTTTTCATCATAATCTAAACCATATCCAATTACAAATAAATCTTCTATTTCAAATCCAACATAATCAGCTTTAAAGGGAACTACTCTTCTTGATGGTTTATCTAACATTACGCAAGTTTTTACACTTTTAGGATTCATTTTTTTAACGTATTCAACTAAATAATTAAAAGTTCTTCCGGTATCTACAATATCTTCTATTAAAACAACATTTTTATCTTTTATATTTTCTTCTTTTAAAGGAATCTTTAAAATTATCTTTCCTGTTGAATTTTCTCCATCATAACTAGAAACCCTGACAAAATCAACCAAAGCATCTCCATCATAATTTTTCATTAAGTCAACAGCAAAAAATATAGCTCCCTTTAATACACTACAAAATAAAACCTCAGAATCATTATAATCTTTCTTAATTTCTTCTGCTAATTCTTTAATTCTAGCTTGTAATTTTTCTTCACTTATTAAAACTTCAATCTTATTTTTCATACTTCACACTCCTAAAAAACAAGTTTATTATAGCAAAATCCTATTTTAAAGTAAATTCATATTTTAATTTTTTTATTTTATTTTTATTTAATTCTTGTTCTTCATTTTTTTTATTGTATAAAATATTGTTACTATTTAGATTTACATTGTTTATATTTAAATCTATATTTTTTAGTTCTTCAAGACATATTTCATATTTTTTTATTTTTTCTTCATAATTTTTAATAAAAAACGTATTATCAAAAATTACTTTATCTAATTCCCATTTTTCTTCAAGTAAATTTTTTAGTTTTTGTTTAGAATCTTTACTTAGCCAAAAATAAATTACACTTGCTCCAATAAAAAATATGATAGTACCTGAATAAATCATTTCAAAGTAAGCAGCAAGTTCTAAAACCGAATACATACTTTCTATAATTAAAATAGTTATCAAAATTAAAACAACTAAGAAATAATCAATTCTATTTTCCCTTCGAGATTTTTTTATCACTTTTATTTTTTCTAAAATATTTTTCAATTTTTGTTCTTCGTTTGTTTTATTAATTTCATGAGTTTTTTTCTTTTCCATATATGATTGTTTTTTGTTTAAAAGTTCTGTTTTCTTTATTTTTATTATATTTTTTGTATTTAAGTTATCCATCCCCATCACCAAGTTATTATTTTAACAAAAAGAAAAAAGAATAGCAATGCTATTCTAAAAATTACAGCAAGAACCTTGATCAATATTGCTAACTACATTCTCCTCACAGCAAGAATATTCTGGTCTATAAGTATGTTTATAAATGTGATGATTGATTATTCTGGTTCTAATTGGACAAACATGTCCTTGAGTTTTTATGATAGATCTGCTATTTTAATGCTTCTCTTATTTCATCAAATAATGCTGAACACTTTTGATATTCAGATTTTTTTAAATCATTTATTATATCATTAACTAAATTTTCACCGTTGTTTAACTTTTTAATGGCAGTGATATACTTTGAAGCATTATGATATACTTCTCTATTTTTATCTTCTTTTAAAATGTTATAAAATTCATCTTTAAAATGCTCATATAGTTCATTATTATGTTTATTCTTCAATATATCAATATTACTTAGCAATAAGTATCTATATTTACTATTCATTAATAGATTCCACAGCTTTTCATCTTCATTAAAAAATCTATATAATTTTACAAGCAGAGTAGTATCTTTAGTTTTACTTTCAATTATTTTAATTATTTCATTCTCTTTTAAATAATTTGTTAGTATATCCAAATAAAAATCATCGCCTAAACATAGAAAACTATATAAATAATGAGTAGTATTTATTTCATTATTTTCATGATCAGTAATATCGACAAATCTATATAATATATCAGGAATATACATTTTATTTTTTAAATAATTCTTATCTATTTCATTTATAAAATTATTATAAAGATCAATAACATTAAGATTATTATAAATAATGTAATCAACATATTTTAAATATTTAGCATTTTTTATTAATGATATAGCAAGTTCTTCGTTATTAAAATCAGATAAAATATATATTGCAATTAAAATATTAGATTTTGGTACTGAATTCTTAATACTATAATGCTTTAAACTATCTAAATAATTTTCTAGAGTATTGCAAAAGGCAATTATTTCTTCCTTATCTTTAGTCTTTTTATAAAAACTTGCGATCCATTTAAAATCAGAATAAACTGCTAATTTTTCATTAAATAAAATTTTATCAATTTGATCTCTAAGAGATTTATTTTGATATATTATTTCTATTTTTTGTTTTTCTCTAGCATTTAATATTTCCTTATCAAAATCATTGTAGTCATAACTATAATATCCAGTCATATCTTGAACTTTCTTATTTAATTTATCTAAAAATACTAAGTCTTCACTATTTTCTTTAAGATACTTATTATAGTTTTTTTCTAAATATAATTTATATGTTCTCTTTTTATCGTTTTTAAGTTCTTCAAATAATACTTCCTTAAGTTGGTTAACATTTAAACTCTCAACATAATTTTTTAAGACAATATCGAAAAACAGTGGTTCTTCAAACGATGACTCCTCTCTATAATGATAAAAATCAGTATCATCAAAATAATCATCATAATATTCATCACCTTCATCTTCATCATAGTCACTATTTAACCATGATTCATAATCATCAACCTCATCAGGAAATAATTCAAAATATAAAGCCGTCATATGTTTACATGTTATATTACCATTCGCGTGAGGACAATCACAATATGATTTTCTAGGATGTTCTATATTGATTTTTACATAATAAGGACTTTTTCTACTCCCTTCTACATACCCTTCAAACTCGTGATCATTTAATTGATTAACACCTCTTACTTTATGATTTTTATAATAATCATAACCTCTACTAACGGATGATGAACTTGCACTAGTTAAAATACTCATAAAATCACTTCCGTCTATATTGTATCATATATTTATTTTTCAGTAAAACTTACTTTAATATTTAATCTTTTATCATTAAATATTTCAATTTTGTCAATTAAATTAATAATTAATTCTCTTGTCGGATGTTTCATTTCTAAAAAATCATTAATATATCTTCCGATTATTTTGTTTTTCTCTTCCATGTCACTATGATTTTCACTTTTATAAATAAAATCATTATACTTATGTTTTTTTACTTCAATTTCAGTATTTATTTTAGATTTAACCCTATCAAATTGTTCAAGAGAAATAATGTTATTTAATTTATCAATATAAATATTATCTAAATTTTCATTTAATTTATCAATTTCATTTTTTAAATTCTTTATTTCATTTTGATAATTATTCTCATCTTGCAAATTAAAATCATTTAATACTTTATTCCTTATTTTTTTAGAATCAATATAATTAAGACATATTTGTTTTAATGAATCTAAAATAACCATTTCTAATTCATCATAGTTATTACAATGTGTTGTACATTTTCTATCTTTTATAAATGTTCTATAATAGTTACAAACAGTATAACATCTATTATCTTTTTTTCTTCTAGCTGTTACTGATATTCTATGACCGCAATCTCCACAATAAAGTAATCCGTCTAACAAATGATTTTCTTTTTTTTCACTTCTACCAACATTTTTAGGAAGTCTTTTTTGTACCTCGTAAAATGTTTCTTTATCAATAATTTCCTCATGAGTATTCGGAACAATTATATAATCCTTAGGATTATTTTTAATAACTTTTTTTACTTTGTAATTAACTTTATTTCTTCTATTTTGAACTAAATCACCAATATACATCCTATTCTTTAATATATCTCCTATAGTCTTTGCATGCCACTCTCCATATTTAACATCATAATTATTTTTCCATTCAAAATTATAGTACTCAGCAGGAGTTTTAATTTTTTCTTTGGTTAATATTTTGGCTATTTTAAAATATGTTAAACCATTTAAACTCATTTTAAATATTCTTCTTACAACACTTGCTTGTTCTTCATTAGTTATTAAATGATTTTTATTATTAGGGTCTTTTTGATATCCAAACGGTGTTCTTCCACCAACAAATTTTCCTTCTTTCATTTTGGCTCTTAAACTAGACTTTATTTTTTTAGAAATATCTTTAGCATAAAAATCATTCATAATTGCTTTAAATGGTGCTATATCATTATTAGAATCATCTAAAAATGTATCTATATTATCAGTAACTGCAATATATCTAACATTATGCTTAGGAAAATACTTTTCTACTAACTCCCCCGTACCAATATAATCCCTACCTAGTCGTGACATGTCTTTTGTAACAATCATGTTTATTTTATGATTTTCAATATCATCAATCATTTTTTTAAATCCAGGTCTATCAAAATTTGTCCCAGAATACCCATCATCAATATAAATATTGTATACCCTTAAATTATTTTCTTTAACATATTGCATTAATAAACTTTTTTGATTTGTAATACTTTCACTTTCATATATTTTATCATCATCTTCTCTTGATAATCTTATATATAATCCTACATCATAATTATTACTTATATTCTCTAAATAATTCAATTATTACCTCCTTCTTTTAGAGATAAATAAGCACATGATGATGTTACATCAAAATCAATATTATTAAAAATCATATTTAATTCCTTTAATAATGTCCTTTCAAAAATATTTTCTAGATTTAGAGAACCATATATTATATTTATTTTATATTTACCATTCATATGGAAAACTCCTTTTATTAAATCCTATGAAATGGAAATAAAAAATAAACATTTATTTGTCACCTTGATCCAAATCAAACCAACCATCCGGATCATTTAACCAATCATAATTTAATATATTTTTTTCTTCATTGTTTATTAGACTAGTATTATTTAATTTATTAATTTTATTATTATATGTTAGTCTATCTTCAATACCAGTATTTAAATTATCATTGATACTTATTAAATTAGACTGCCATATATCATTAACTAATGTTAAATATCTTTTCTTAGAATTAATGTCATTTTTTACTATTTTTGATTTTAAAATATTTAATCTAACTAATTTATTAATCGATAATGAAATTGTTGTTTTACTTAAATTATAAATATTCACAAAATACTTATTCGTTGCACAACAATATCCATTTCTTTTACATAATGCTGTTATATGAAACAACAATAATTTTTCTGTAGAATTAAGTTTTGAATTATTCAAATATTCTGTAGGAACTATTGAATAAATTTTAACATAATTCTTTTTATTCATTTATATCCTTTCTGTTATTTATAAAAATCTCTCCTTTCACAATTCCAATTTATGGATTAATAACTCTTAAAAACTATTTTAAATATAAAGCAGGATAAGGAAAACAATATCATTATTATTAAAATTAAAAGCTAATATAATAATTATAAATGATATCATTTCATATTTTGCACTTGCAAAATAATCCATAATAATCTATTATTCAATCCATTGACATAATTATTTGCCTTATTTTTTTAGAATATAATTAATCCACTTTATAAACCATATTATATGCTAATTTCTATTTTTTATGGATCATGCATTTATAAAATTCCTCCTTTCTTTTTTTGAAGAAAATATATCTCTTCACATGTTTCCTCACTCAAAAGCAAAATGACAACCCCTAATTTAAAAAATATATAAAAAAAAAGGAATATAATCATTTATACATTCCTCTAAAACAAAAATTATCTTTTAATTATTGCAATTTTTCTAATATTCCATTTTCTAAATCATTAATATTATAAATTGTTTCTATTTCATTAAATGTTTCTTCAAGATTTCTTCTAGCACTTTTCCATGCAGTACCATCTGTTATCCAAACAAAAGTAACACCTGTGACTGATTTAGATTCTCTGGCTAACATTTTATAGCTTCTAGCAGTTTCATTTAATTTAGAACCTCCTCCTGTACCACCATAAAAGTTAGTTTCAATAACATAAACTTGTTTTTTAGTTTTAATAACAAAATCAAATCTTTTAGTTGAAACATTATTTCCTGACATTGCACTTAAATCAAGGTTCCACTTTTCTTCAACATTCTTTAAATACATCTCTTTAAAATATGTTTCATCTTTTATAAATCCAGCTTTAATAATATAGCTCTCAACTAAATTTTCCATTAGATGTCCACCACGATTTTTTCTACCATTTGAATCTAATCCTACTTCAACACCTAATACATAATCATACAAATTATTAATAATGTGATTTTGTAATAAATCAAATAGACCACTTTCTCGCATAAATCTAATATAATCATCCATTGAATAAATCATTTTATCAAATTTAAATAAATATTCATTAATTTCATCTTTTACATATATTTCATTTGCACGTACTGCAAGTAAAAGTGGTATACATGCTAAAGTTTCTGGATATCTCAATATAATATTTTGAAAATCACTTTCAATATTTTTACTTCCAACTAATGAATTCAAAATATTTAATTCAACTTTTACTTTATCAACATTACGATATATTTTTGGAAAATCAACATAATAATTATAATCAGATATACTAGGTTTAAATTTCTCTAACCATTCATTAAAATCTCTTTTCATTTTTTCCTTCCTTTCTTCTAATTGTTAAATCAATATATTCTTTTTCCATTTCTATTCCAATATACTTCCTATTTAATCTATTAGCAACAATTCCCGCTGTTCCACTACCACTAAATGGGTCAAGTATTAAGTCGTCTTCATCAGTTGATGATAAAATTATCTTTTCTAATAGTTCACATGGTTTTTGGGTAGGATGTTTACCGAATTTTTTCTCACTAGGCTTTGTTAAGGATGTTTCCCAAACATCCCTCATTTGCTTACCATCATTTAATTTTTTCATAACCCCATAATTAAATTTATGTTTAGCATTTTTTATATTTTTCTTTGCCCAAAGGATAGTTTCGGTAGAATGAGTAAAAGCACGACAGCTTATATTTGGAGGAGGATTTAATTTTTTCCATGTTATGTTATTTATTATCTTGAATCCTTCTTGTTCAAGAGCCATACCTATAGAATAAATATTATGCATTGTACCACTTATCCAAATTGTTCCATTATCTTTTAAAACATTTTTGCATAACCTAATCCATTTTCGATTAAACTTATGCTTATTATCTACATCAATTTTTTTATCCCAATCACCTTTGTTTACACTAACCATTTTACCAGCACTACAAGTAATTCCATCACCTGATAAAAAATATGGAGGGTCGGCAAAGATCATATCAACACTTTTAGGATCCATTTTTTTTAGAATTGATAGACTATTTCCTTGAATAAGTTTAAAATTACCCCGATCATAACAATATTTTAACTTACTCATAGTATTACCTCCATATATAATATACAACAAAAAATTTGTATTTTATTATTTTTTTAATAATTTGTTATAATTACTTCTTCTACTTTACCTCTTTTACTTCCATTACTATTGATATTTCTTTTTGCTTCGATAACATGAATATTATAATCTTTATATAACTCATTAATCAATTTTGTATTATGGTTTGATAACATAACATAACATCCTCTACCTGATAACTCTTTATATACTTTAGCAAGTCTTTCTTGTTCTTTTTTACCAAAACCATCTTCCGTATAATTATTAAATGTCGATGTATCAGAATCATATGGTGGATCAAAATAGATAAAATCACCTTTATTTGCATCATTAACTGATTCTTCAAAGTCAACACTTAATGTTTTTACATTATTAAAATTTAAATATGAGTGAATTATTCCAAGATTCCCAGAATCATATGTATTAACCTTATTCTTCTTGTTAAATGGCACGTTAAACTCATTTTTACTATTAACACGATATAATCCATTAAAGCAAGATTTATTCAAATAAATTGTTCTTGCAGCTCTTTTATAATCAACAATTTTATTAAATTTATTTTTATCTCGATCTTTATTTCTTATTTCATAATAAAATTCTTCGGAATGATTTGCTTCATAATGATTTAATTCACGACACATTTTTACAAATTTATTTTCATCTTTAATGCATTCATAAACATTCATAAGTTCTTTATTAGAATCATTTATAATAGCATTTTTAGGTGATAATTCAAATAATAATGCTCCACCACCTACAAATGGCTCATAATATGTATTAAATTCTTTAGGGGCATATTCTAATAATTTATCAATTATTTGTCTTTTTCCTCCTGCCCACTTAACAAACGGTTTACCCTTTAACATAATTATACCTCACTTTTAATATTTAATAACTTATTTCTTTCTTTTTTTATTTTTATAATTTCCTTTTCTCTTATTAAATGTATCATCATCTTAAAGCACTTATCATACCATATATTTAAATCCTCATTATTAATATCACAAAATGGTTTTTCTTTAGATAAATGATTAATTCCCATTTTATTTACTATTGTTCCAATAGCATCAACTAATTTACTATCCAGTGATTTATATTCTTTTTCATTATTGTCTATAAAAAGATCTATCTTTTTAAGAATTGTTTTTTTATTTTCAATATTGTTATTCCTAATATCATTGTAGCTCAATAGCAAATTTGAAATGTTTTCTGGAACTACTTCCAATACGGAATCTATATCAGCATCTCGCTTTCTAATTCGAATAGTACCATTTTCATAAAATTGCTCATAATTCATTTTTTCTAATATTAAAGGTATATTATGTTCGATTATGTTTTGAACTTTTAAAGAACCAAAATATACGCAATTAAAATTTATCTTATCTTTTGCTGTTTTCATCAAATTTAACAATAATTCTAGGAAATTTAAAAAACTTTCTTGACTAATACATTCATTGTAAAGATTAACATTAATATGTTCTAAATATTCATCTAAATCAACAAAAGTATCTCTATATTCCCATTTATTAAATATACATTCATTAAAAAATTCATATAAAGAATAATCTGAATTTTTGTAAAATACAACTGATTTTTCAAATAAAGATTCAGTTAATCTATTAAATTCCTTATTAATATCCATTCTATTTTCAATTTCAAAAATACTTTTTCTCATGCAACACAACCTCACTGAAATAGTTTTATATACATAATTATTATACCACATAAACCGACATTTTTTTATTATTTGACAACAAAAAAGAAAGAATTTTTCATCTTTCCATGTGCTTATTTATCAATTTTTTAATTTGATCTTACATAAATTATCAAACATGAGGTACTTCATGCATAATTGTTCTATGTACACATCTTTCTTGCATTGGTTCTACAAGTGGTCTTTGTGGGCATGTGTTCATAGCACTATTCATATTTTGATTAAATCCCTCATTTACATCTACATCTACATCAATATTATTAGTCATATTATCAGCAAAAAAATTAGTATTCACATCAACATTTCTATCATAACAATTTTCTTGAAACATAATTTCCTCCTATCTAACTTATCGTATGTTAGATATTTATTTTGGTATGTTCCTTTGTCCTATTTTACTTTTAAACCAAATAATTAAAAAACAACATAAAGAACCAAATCCATCAATAAAAATATCTCTAATTCCAAAACTTCTTGCTTCTATAAATAATTGATGAAATTCATCACTTGTTGCATACAAAATACAAAAGATAAAAGAAATTAGCATAGGTTTCTTTAAAAAATAAGTTTTTGTTACATAAAAACTTAAAAGATAAAGCATAAAATATAAAAAAATATGAGCAAGTTTTCGAACAATAAATGATAAAAAAGAAGTATTTTCTAAAATAATTCCAAAAAATTGAAAAATTTTAATTACCAGTTGAACAATAAAATTACTACTATTTTCGCTGACACCTCCAACTTGATTTGAAAATGAAAAAATAATAATACACCAAGCAATTAATAAAATAGGACTAATAATTTTATTAAATCTATCTTGATTTTTTTGATTCATAATCAATATTCTCCATATAATTTTCATTTAAAATATAAGACTTTTTAGTAACTTCTTTTTCTAACATTTTTATTTTTTCATCTAAAAGCTCAATTTGTTTTTTATTCATAAAAGAAATATATTTATTCATCATTTCTCTTTTAAATTTTTCTATCTCATTTAAAGCAATCATTAAAGTAGATCCAGGATCTTCATCGTTATCATAAACATTAATAATAAAATGAATTAATTTTTTCATTTGGACATTTATTTTTTTATTGATTATTTTTTCAATCATACTAGGATTTACTATAACCATTTTATTTACATTAATTGCATCTTTTAATTTTAAATTTTGTCTTTTAGAAGTCATAGAAAAACCATCTAATTTATCATATTCAAAATATTTTATTTCTTTTTTATTTTTTTCCTTTACAATTAAATAATGACTATTTCCCATCTTTATCCTCCAACAAATCTGGTCTTAATTGTTTAGTTTTTTCTATTTGTTTTTTATATCTCCAGGCATTAATTTTTTGATGATCCCCAGAAATAAGTATCTCTGGCACCTCCATTCCATCATATATTCGTGGTTTTGTATAAGTTGGATAATCAAGTAATGAATTATCAAACGATTCATTTTCTAAACTTTCTTTAGTAATAGCTCCATCAAGTAATCTTGTAATACTATCTATAAGAACCATACTAGGTATTTCTCCTCCTGTTAAAATATAATCTCCAATACTAATAAATCTATCACATATACTTTTAATTCTTTCATCAAATCCTTCATAATGACCACATAAAAGAATTAAGTGTTTTTCTTTGGATAATTCACTTGCTATTTTTTGTTTATAGACTTCTCCATCGGGAGTTAACATAATAACAACACTATCTTTAGTTTTTAAACTTTTTATACAATCAAATATTGGTTGACACATAAGAACCATCCCAGCTCCTCCTCCATAAGGAGTATCATCAACAGATGAATGAGGATCTTTACTAAATTCTCGAAAATTATGGATATTAATTTCTACAATTCCTTTTTCTATTGCTCTTTTTAAAATAGATTCTTCGAAAATTTTATCAAACATACTTGGAAAAAGAGTTAATACATCTATTTTCATAAAAGACCATCCACCTCCTCTAATATAATTTTTTTATTTTGAAAATTTATTTCTTTTACTAATTCCATAGGAACATATTTATTATCTACAATCATTATTTTTTTATTTTTAGTTATATTTTGAATATCCATAACTTTTCCTTTAACTATATCATTCATAACAACATCCATACCAATTAAATCTTCATCTAAATATTCTTCTTTATTTAATTTTAAATCTACTAAATCTATATATACTTTACTTCCTTTAAAAGATAATATTTCATTAATATTTGTAATATTTTTTAAAGTTATCATATCATATTTTTGATGTTTTCGATAAGAATCAATAATAAATTCTGAATCTCCTAAATAAATTTTAAAATTTTTTTGAAAAACTTTTTCTTTATATTTAAAATTAGATATTATCTTTATTTCTCCTTTAATTCCATGAGTTTTAACAAATTTTCCTACATAAATTTTCTTCATATATCACCTATTTAATTCATATATAATAATACTAGTTGCAACACCTACATTTAATGATTCACAATCATCTGACATTTCAATATAAATATTTTTATCACAAAGTTCTTTTATTTTGCTACTTACCCCTTGACCTTCATTTCCCATTACAAGAGCGTATTTATTGGTAACGATAGTACTAACATCTTCTCCATCACAAACATCGGTTCCAAGAATAAGATAACCTTCTTCCTTTAATTTTAGAATTATCTCTTTTAAATCCCGTCTTATAATATTAACTTTATAAATCATGCCTTGACTTGAACGAATTACTTTATTATTGTATAAATCAACACTTCCTTGACTTAAAATGATATCAGTAATATGAAAAGCAACACTACTTCGAATAATAGTTCCTAAGTTTCCTGGATCTCTTACATCATCAAGAAGTAAAATTCTGTTTCCGAATACTTCTCTTTCTTCATTCATCTTTACAATTCCAATTACTTTAGGAAGACTATCCATGTCACTTAATTTTTTCATAATAGAATTAGTAACAAAAGTATATGGAAATTCTATTTTATAATTAAACTCTTCTAAAACAAGTAAATCAAATAGTAAATTTTCTTTATAAGCTTCTTCTACTAAATGTTCTCCTTCAACTAAAAATAACTTTTCTTCATCACGATATTTCTTTTGTTTTAACTTTAAATATTTTTTAATTTTATTATTTTCTAAACTTGTAATTATCATAAAAAAAATCCCTCTTTAATAGAATATCACAAGAAAGGATTTTTTTAAACTCATTACACTTATTTATTTTATTTTTTTCTTATAAAAAATAATATTTAATAAAAAATAAAAACTTAAATTTAAAGCTAAACTATGACTAAATTTATAAAATAAATCATTTAAACTAACTTTATTATATCCACTTATATAAATAATTAAAAATAAAACTAAATCATATAAAAATATAAATAATATTAAAAGAAATAATCGAACAAAAAAATTATATTGAACTAATTTTTCTACTTTCTTCATAATTTTTGTAAATAATAAAAATATTAAAACATGAAATAAAAATAGATAAGAAAATAGTAAATCATATATAATTCCTACTGTAATTGTAATTTTTTTATACTCTTTATCTTTTTTCTTTTTATATAAAAAAACTAGTAAAGTAAGCGTTAACATAGGATAAAAAAGATTTAAATTATTAAAAAAATTAGGCATAAAATAAGAAATTAAAAAATCAAGTAATATACAAATTATAATTAATAAATAAGTCATTTTACTTCCTTATTAAAACATTTACAAAACGTGTATTATTAAAATCTGTAAATGGTTCTACTTCGATAATTTTTGATGTGTCATATTTATCTTTTTTCATTTCTTTAATTTTTCCTATTATAATTCCACTTGGAAATATTCCACCCATTCCACTTGTATAAACAAAAGAATCCTTAGGTATTTCTATTTCTTTATTAACCGAAGTTACGATTAAAATATTATTGTTACTATCATATCCTGACATAATTCCATAAATGGTATCATTTTCTAATTTTATCATTACAGATATTTTATGATTAACATCATTTGTAGTAATTAGCTTAACCTCACTGGTGTTTTTAGATACTTTCGTAATTCTCCCTAATAATCCATCTTTAGAAATAACCGCCATATCTTCTTTTATTCCACTATTAGTTCCTTTATTAATGGTAATCGTATTAAACCAATACATTTTGTTTCTTTCAATAATAGTTGCTGATACTTTAGTAAAATCTGTTAAAGTAGTATCTATATCATTTAATTTTTTTAACTCTTCTATTTCATGTCTAAGTTCTAACTCTATTCCCTCTTGTACTTTGTCATCTAATTTGACTTCTTCACCTATTGCTGAAACTCCTAAAAAAACAAAATCTTTTATTAAATAATAAGGAGCAAAAATATTAATATTATTTCTAATAGCAATAAAAGATATTAAATAAATTAAAATTAATAATAAAAACGTTTTTACTCTCATATTATATTCTCCATTAAATGATTTTCATAAAAACTAAAATACTCATTATCACTAATAATAATG
Source organism: uncultured Eubacteriales bacterium (assembly GCA_900320425.1). Lineage (GTDB taxonomy): Bacteria > Bacillota_I > Bacilli_A > RF39 > UBA660 > RUG591. The sequence goes on from ONSF01000055.1 coordinate 15,522, forward strand.
TGATCAAGCATTTCAATTCCTTGAATTCTTCCAATTTCTCTTAAAGTATTAGTAAGTTCTATATCAGCACGACTTGGCATAACATCTCCTGTTGGATGATTATGCATACAAATAAAAGAAGAAGCACTAGAAAGATACGCATATTTGAATACCTCTCTTGGATGAACTAAACTTCGATCTATCGTTCCCATAAATAATAATTTCCTTTCTATTAAATTTTTTTTAGTATCTAAATATAATACATAAAAATATTCTTGTTTTAATCCATACAATAAACTTCGATTATCTTTGTAAATAAACAAAGGATCAATATATTTCTTTTTTTCTTTAACATGTTCTAAATAAATTCTTTTTCCAATTTCAAGAGTTGCAAGTAATTCTATTTTTTTTACTCTTCCAATCCCTTTAACACTTTCTAAACCATTTAAAGATAAATTTCTTAAATTTTTTATACCATCTAAATATTCTAAAATACTTATTGCTAAATCTTTAGCTGATTTACCTTTTGAACCATTTTTTAAAAGAATTGCTAATAATTCTTCATCTTCTAATGTATTTGCACCATATTTAATCAATTTTTCTCTTGGTCTTTCTTCCTCTTTCATTTCTTTTATTAACATAACATCACCCATTTATAATATAAAAGATTTTTTTTATAATTATAAATTAAGATCCGAATTTTCAAATATTTCTTTCATAACACTTTCAACTTCATCATCACTTTTATCTTTTATTTTAGAATCATATTCTTTTAATTTATCTAAAGTTTCTGAGTTTTCTACATAATCACTTCTAATATAAGTATAAATATTTTTTTCTTTATATTTTTTTTGAAGATTTAAAGCTATATTATAACTTGTCGTTACTCCTAAATAAACATAATATTTATTATCCATCTCCTGAATATTATAATTAACTGTTAATTTTTTTGTATTTTCAACTGCACCTTCCTTGGTTGTATAAACGCCATACTGTAAATAATAAATATTTCCATTATCTCCTATATATTCTGATCCTTTATAATTTTTAAAAATAATACTTCCAAAAAAATATCCAAATATTGATCCCATTACAATTACTAAAATTATTTGTTTTTTCATTATCCCTCCTTTATTATTAGTATAAAAAAACAAATATTCATAATTTGTCGAATATTTGTTTCTATTTATTATTTATAAATATTTTTATTTAAAATCTAAATAATATGACTTTTAAAATTTTTTTAGATATAAAATATATAAGTAACATCACTTACATACTTTTTTAATAACAAAATATCTTATATATTAACATTTAACGTTATATATTATTTTTCTTCAGGTCTCATAAGTGGGAATAAAACAACATCACGAATAGAATCAACGTTATAAATTAACATTAAAAGTCTATCAATTCCAAATCCAAGTCCAGATATTGGTGGCATTCCTTGTTCCATTGCTCCCATAAACTGTTCATCTATTTCCATTGTTTCCTCGTCCCCTTGTTCTTTAGCTATTAATTGATCTTCAAAAGCCTTTCTTTGAACAAATGGATCAACAAGCTCAGAATAAGCTTTACAAAGTTCAGTTCCACCGGCAACAACTTGAAATACATCGATAATTCTAGCATCTTTATCATTACGTCTTGCAAGAGGTATTAAAACAGCTGGATAATTGTAAATAACTGTTGGTTCTGTAATTCCTGCTCTTATCGTTCTTTTATATACAAAATCTATTATTTGACTTAATGAATGATATTCAGCTAAATCTTCTATATTAAATAATCCACGTTCTACGATTTTTTCTTTTAAAACAAGAGGATCTTCTATACTTAGAAAATCAAATCCTAATATTTTTCTTAATTCTTCTACATAATTAATTCTTGTAAAGTCACGTCCAAAATCTAAAACATTATCTTTATAAGTAATTGAAGTTGTACCAACAAGTTCCATCATTAAAGCACGAATAAAGTTCTGATAAAACTTTAAATTATCTTCAAAATTCCAGTAAGATGCATACCACTCTACTTGAGTAAATTCTTGTAAGTGTTCAGTATCCATTCCTTCATTTCTAAAACATTTAGCAACTTCATATACTCGATTAAATCCAGCTGCAATACATTGTTTTAAATATGTTTCTGGTGCAATTCTTAAATTTAAATCAATGTCAAGTGCATTATGATGAGTATAAAATGGACGAGCAGCAGCACCACATACAGCATTTTGCATAATAGGTGTTTCAACTTGTAAAAATCCATTCTCTCCTAAATATTTATGAATAAATGAATATAATTTACTTCTTCCTAAAAATACTCGACGAGAATCTTCATTACTAATTAAATCGACATAACGACTTCTATATTTTTCTTCAATATCTGTAAGTCCATGAAATTTTTCAGGAAGTGGTTTTAAAGCCTTACCAAGAAAAGTAAAATCATTTGCTCTTAAAGTTTTTTCTCCAGTCTGAGTAGTAAACATTTCTCCATCTACTCCAATAAAATCACCAACATCAACTAAACTTTTAAAGAATTGATATTTTTCTTCCCCAACTAAATCTATTTTAATTGATACTTGTAAA
>ONSF01000064.1 GCA_900320425.1 uncultured Eubacteriales bacterium
GGTATTAAAGGTAGTGATAATAAACACATTAAGATTAAAGAGTATAAAAAAATGACTAAAAAACTAAATCATGAATTAAATGTTAAAAGTGATAGATTAGATAAAGCAATGAATGATTTTGAAGAACAAATGAAAACAAATAAAAAGATACCATTTGATAATAAACACGTTATTTTAGAAAAAGAAACTTTTGATAGCATGAACAATGTTATTAGTGAATCTAAAAAAGTAATGGAATTACAACCTAAACTACAAGCAATATTTAATGAAGTTGATAGTTATGCTAATAGTTATAAATCACTAGAAAAAGAAAATCAAAAATATAAGAAAGAAATTAGTAAGTTAGAATATGAAAATCAAAATCTAGAGCAGGAAAATAGAAATTTAATTTATAGATTAAATGAGCTATTTCAATTATTAAAGAAATTTTTAAGGAAATTATTACAACGAGGTAATGATTATACTAAAGATGAAACTGCTCTAGTTGTTAAAGATTGTTATGATAATAGTGAGTTTAATATGGGAGATGTTGTAAGAATATCTAGAGGAACAACTAAACAAGATGAATTATTTGATTATGTTGAAGCACCTGATTATTATAAAGAAAGAGTTAGAGACTATGATGAAGATGAATATGATAAAGATGATTTTGATTTAAGTAGATAACTTATAGTGAAAATAACCATAAATATATTGACATTTAAATACTTATGGTGTAATATACTATATGTATGAGGTGATTATAAAATATAAAAGCATATAATTAATACTAATTTATTTACAATTTTACACTTTTAGTGTAAAATATCAAACCCAAGGAGATGCGAGAATGTTTTTAGAATTAGGAGCAACTATTTTAGGACTAATACAAGGTGTATTAGTAATGTTAAATAAAAGAAGTAACTGGATATTTTATATTTTACAAATGATATTTTTAATAGTATTTTCAAGTATTAATCATTTATATGGTGATGTTACAAATAATAGTATTTATTTAGTGATGGGAATTGTAGGATTTGTTCTTTGGAATAAGGATAGTAAATCAAGTAAAATTACCTCTTGTAAATTAAAAGAAAGAATTATCTATTTAGCTATAATAGGTTTAGGTACTATTGTTGTTAGTTTAATACTTAAAAATACAGATGATCCACTACCTATATTGGATGCATTTACAACAGTATCAAGTTTTGTGGCAACTTATTACATGATGAAAAAGAAAATAGATACTTGGATTATTTGGTTTATTAATGATATTTTTTATGCAATTGAATATTTTATTTTACCAAATCAAGCATTATATTTATTTGCACTAAATATTATTTGGACAGTTATGGCAGTTGCATCTTATATTAATTGGAAGAAAATAATGAATGGAGAAAAGTAAATATGAAGAAAATATATTTTGCAGGTAAATTTAATTTATTAAAGGATAATGATTTAACTTTAGAAGAAAAATTAGTAAATGATTTTAGGTCTAAAATATTGGGTGATTCAAAAAAACTAACGTATGCTGATGAAAATTTAAAATTAGACAATGGATATGTTTATAGTGGACCATTTTATTGCGAACAAGCTTCAAATGGAGATTTTACTTCTACTGATTGTAATGTAGTTTTAAAAGCAGAATATGAGGCTGTAAGTAAATGTGATGTATATTTCGTATTATTTGATCAAAAATTTTCTGTTGGTTCAATTGTAGAACTTGATTGGGCTTTAGAAATGAATAAAGATATAGTCATATTCTACGAAGAGGAAGAGTCTGAACATGATATTAAGTCTGAATATTGGTTTGCAATTGCAAATGCATTATCAAAAAGCAAAAAAGTAAAAGTTTTTAAGTTTAACGATATAAATAATGTTGTAAGCGAAATAATAAAAGGAGAGATATTTAATGAAGTATAAAGAATTTGAATTAATTGGTTCATCATTTAAATGTGATAAAAATTGTCCATATTGTACTGCAAAAATAACTAGATGGCCAAGTGTTGAAGATAAATTTGAATTGTTAGAAGAAAAATTAAAATATTTAAAAGATAATAATATTAGGTTTAGATATTTTATCTTTTGTGGTAATGGTGAGCCATCATTACTTAGTTTTGAAGATTTTAAAACTGTTGTTGAAGCAACAAGAAAAGTCGATATATTTGATGAAAAAAGATTACAATCATCAGGAAATATATTTTATGAAGATAAAAAATTAGATTTGATAAAGGATGATTTTATAGTTGAAATAACTAGAGTATCATTAGATTCTAAAAAAGATATGGAAATATTAGAATATAAAAGAGATTATATCAATTCAGATAACTTTAAAAAGGCTAATATTCGTTTAAACTATGTTTTACTTAAAAATAAGAAATTTGAAGATTATTTAGAAGAAATAAAGCAATATATAGATAAATATCCAAATATTAAAACAGTAAGCCTTAAAACTTTAAACTTAAACACAAGAAATAATGAAATAAATAATCCATATTCAAAATGGATTATAGAAAATGCATTAACTAAAAAAGACACTGATGATATAATTAATTTTATGAGTAATAATACACAATTTGTTGTTAGTGATGAAAAGTTTTTTGATAGATATGAATGGATTTATGAAGGTGTTCCAATCACTTTTTATGCAAAAAAATTAGATTATGGATATTCAAATATTGTTTATTATGGTGGCGAATTAGTTGATTACCATTTAAATAAAATTAAACTAAAAAAGGAAGTATAATATGGTAGAATTAAGACTTGGTAAAATAAATAACGAAGAACGTAAGTTTATTCCAACAAAGAAAGAGTTTTTTGAAGAATATATAAATAATCTAAAAGAAATAGAAGAATATGAATTAACACAAACCTTTAAGGATGGATATAAGTATAGATGTTATAATGATAATGGAAGTTTAAAATATACTAGAAATAAAAAAATGGGAAAGATTACTGATGTTATTGAGATAGATGAAGGAACGTTTAATAATGTTTTAAATGAAAATAAAAAATGCATAAAAAAGATTAGAAAATATTATCATGATGGTAATTTTGAGATAGATGTTGATTACTTTTCAGAACCAATTAATTTAATACTAGTAGAAGTTGCTACTATCGGAGATGAACCACTTGAAAATTATGAAGCACCAAGAGGATTTGTTGAAGTTACAGGTAATGAAATATATGAAAATAGTAATATTTATAAAGGAAGTATAATTTCAAATAATACAATAATTGAGGGCACTGACGGAGTAGGAAAATCTACGACAATAGAAGAATTATTAAAACAAGGAATAATATGCCAAGATAGATGTATGGATGTTATTTCTGTCAATATGTTATTTGATGTTCCTATGGAAGAAAGAGTAAGAAAATATCAAGATTATTTGAAGAAAATAAATAAAAATGTTATTATATTAGTAAATAAAGATAGAAAAGAATTAGAAAGAAGAATTAATCTTAGAACTAGATTAAGTGAATTTGATAAACAAGCATATGAATATAATAATTTATATCTTGAAACTTTTAATTATATGAAAAAACATAATATGTTGATGAATAAAATGTTTTTGGTAGATACGACAAATTTAAGTGTTGAACAACAAGTTAATAAAGTTAAGGAAATTATTTTATGCCAGGATACTATGTGCATCTAGCTGCTAGTAATCCTTTAGCACGCAAAAATAGAAGTTTTGTATGTGGTATAGAATCACCTGATCTCTTAAAAAAGTATTACAGTTCCTATGGATTAGATGGAGCAAGAGAAAAATATAACATTATAAAAACAAATGATATGCCTGATTTTTTATATTTCGAATCGAGAGTTCAACAACGGGAAAATAATTTAAGTAGTAATGGAATGCATTATGGTTGGAGTAGTAATCCAAATGTAATTTGTTATTGGGATTCTCTAACAAAAAGTGAAAAGCAAAATCCATTCTATATTGGTTATTTGTGGCATTTATTAACAGATTTATTTATGTATAAATATTTGAATATAGAAAGCAAGTTAAGTGGATTTGCTGAACAACATAAAGATGATAAAAATATATCTGAATTAATGAAAACAGAATATAAAAAACTTCATAGTGATTGGGATAAAACAAATTCAAAAATCAAGAGTACTTATCCAGATGTTGTATTAACACCAGAAGTTCTTGAATTGGATGTAGTTAAGTTCATCAATGATGATCAACTTGCTTATGTTGATTGGAATATTATAAAATCTATAACTGATTATATGAGAACAATTAATCCGTTGGATCAAGATATTAATAAAATTATTGATGAAATTATGTCTTTTTTACCAGAACAAAATGATTATAGTATTGGTACATTAAATAAAAAGTTAACTTTAAGTAAGTATAAAAAAATAAAAAGAGGAGTGTAATTGATGAAAGTAAATTTAATTGTTTGTTTATTTGTTTTGGATACTGAAAGAAATGAAAATATTAGAAAAAATGATATACAAAAAATTAAAATTTTAACTACAAAAGATTTTAAACTACCATCTGTTCTTTTTGATGGTAAAAGTGTAAAAAATCAAGTAAGGAATAATTTATCTTCTATAATTGGTTCAAATATTTTTCATTTAGAACAAGTTTTTGCAATGGATTATGAAAAAGAAATAGATATTATATATCTTGGAGTTACAAATATTGAAAATGTAAGAAAATTAGATAATAATTATCAATTAATAGATTTTAATGTAGAAAATAATAATACTATAATCTTTGGAAATAACTCATATTCATATAAAACAATAGAAATAGAAAGCTATAATAATATCGAATATATTCATGAAATAAAAACAGATGATGCCAATATTAAAAGAACTCTTTTAGATACTTTAATAAGTTATAAAAGAATTAGAGTTAATGCTGATTCAAGTGATATTATTTTCAAGTTTATGGGAAGTTCATTTACACTAGAAAATGTGAGAATTCTGTATGAAATGATAAAAGACACAAAAGTCGATAAATCAAACTTTAGAAAGAAAATTATTAAATATTGTGAAAAAACAGATGATGAACAAAATGATATTAAAAATGGATTTAGACCTAGCCAAAAGTATAAATTCAAACCCCTAAAAGGAGATGTATGGTTATGATTTTAGCAACAAATAATTTAGGAAAATTAAAAGAAATTAGAGAAATCCTTGGAGAATATAAAATATACTCTTTAAGAGAAATGGGAATAGATGTAGATGTTGAAGAAGATGGTAAAACATTTTTAGAAAATGCAAAGAAAAAGGCAATTGAAATATATAAAATTGCTCAGTGCAATGGACCTGTTATCGCTGATGATTCTGGTTTATGTATTAATTGTTTAAATGGTTTCCCAGGAGTTATGACACATAGATTTTTGGGTGAAAATGTAACTGACAGAATGAGAAATGAATATCTAATTAATGAAGTTAATAAATATACCGATAGAAGCGCCCAAGTTATTTGTAATTTAATATATTATGATGGAACAAATGAAATAATAGGAGAAGGAATATTAAATGGTTTTATATCTAAAGAGTGTAGAGGAGAAAATGGATTTGGATTTGATGAAATATTTGAATTACCAAATGGTTTAACTTTAGCAGAATTATCCCATGATGAAAAAAATGAAATTAGTGCTAGATCAATGGCAATTAAAGATTTAAAGAAAAAAATGAATAAAATTTTAAAATAATTTTTATAAACTATCTTTAAGACAAGATAGTAACACACTACCAAGTCGGCATTTTGCCAACTAGGATTGTGTGCCAAAGGAGAGCCTTTGGGAACCCATTTAAGCACCAATACTACAAACTATTGTAAAAAGTATTGGTGCCTTTTTTATTTTGTCTTATGACTTCATAAA
>ONSF01000057.1 GCA_900320425.1 uncultured Eubacteriales bacterium
ATCATTTAAGTGATATAGTAATATCTCATATTTTGATTATACAGGTATTTTTTAACTTTTTGTATAACTTTCCTATTGTATAAAAAAATAACAATTTTATTGTTATTTCTAATACTTTACTTCTTTTAAATATAATCCTTCAGGATGAGCTGTTCTAAAACCTTGACTACGATTTTTATTTTTAAGTATTTCTTTAATGCAATTTTTATCTTTTTTTAAAGCACCTATTTGAATTAATAATCCTACCATATTTCTAATTTGATATTTAATAAAACCATTTCCTATAAAGGTAAATGATATAATATCTTTTTCTACATCAATAAAAGCATCATAAATTTCTCTTTTATAATTATCACGAATATCTTTACTTGGAGTAAAAGATTTAAAATCATGAATTCCTATAAAATCTTTAATTGCTTCTTGCATTAAAGAAATATCTAATTTTTTTCCATATTGATAAACATAATTTCTATCACATGGATTATACTCTCCCATATTAAGTTTATACTCATATATTTTTTCTTTTACCATATATCTTGCATGAAAATTTTTATCAACAACTTTAGTTGAAATTACATAAATATCATTTGATAATAAACTATTCATTGCTCTTTTTAGTTTATATTCCGTAATTATTACATTAATATCAACATGAGCCGTTTGACAAAGAGCATGAACTCCTTTGTCTGTTCTGCCACTAGCAACTATTTTAGTTGAACGTCCTCCATTTATATAAGTTAAAACATTGTTAAGTTCTCCTTCAATTGTTCTATAGCCAACTTGTCTTTCAAATCCATGAAACCTACTACCATCATAGGAAAATATTATTAAATATCGCATCTCTACCTCACTAAAATTACTAATAGAAAGATTATAACATGAATTCCTAAAAAGACCAAATTATATTTTTCAAATTTAATTTTCTTTATATTTCTCCTGTTCTTAAAAAACCTTAAATAATTTATCCAAACATATTCTTCTAAATCTTCTAAACTCTTATTTTCAAAGTTATCTTCAATTACTTTGTAATAATCACTAGAAAGATTAATATTATTTTCGTTAATATATTCTGCCATTAAATCTTTATTTTTTTCTTTAAAATCATTATAATTTCTTTTTCTTAATTCTTTAAAAGAATAATATTTCCATAACTTCTTTAAATCTCTTAAAATATAGTTTTTCTTCTTTTTTAAGAAATTAAATACAATTAACAAATAATCAACACAAAAAAATACTTTAATAATAAGGAAAAAATATTTAAAAATATCTAGTTCAATAAAAGTTAATTTAAAAAAATAAGTTACAAGAAATCCTATTATCATAAGAGGTAAAATAGTAGTAATAAATTTTATTAAATTATCATTCAAATAGGTTGCATGATAAAAAACTAATAAATATAAAAATATTATTAAAAAAACATTATTTAGAAAGTATAAACTTATAATAAAAATTAAAAAGCAAATAATAAAGATAATATTATTTAATTCATAATAATCAAATTCTTCATACATCTTTTTTAATTTCATTAGCATATCTATACACATCCTTTATTAAGTCTTTTAACTCTACTTGATTAGGTAAATTAATACCTTTTTCTTTAGCAATTTTAATAAATTTTAAAATATTAGGAAGTTCTATATTACATTCTTTTAGAAAATCTAAATTTTGAAAAACTTTTTTTATATCGTCATGAATTAAAATATCTCCTTCTTTAAAAATTATTATATCATTACATATCTCATATAAAATATTTATATCTTGATCAATAATAATAACATTTTTTTCGTACTTCTTTTTAAGTTCTACAATAATATTCTTTAATCTAATCTGATTTCTTTTATCAAGAAAAGAAAATACGTTATCAAAAATAATTACATCAGGATTTACAACTAAAAATAAAGCTATTTGAAGTAATTTTTTTTCACTTCTTGATAAGCTATAAATATCTCTATCTAAATAATTTTTATTAAGACCAACCATATTTAAAGAAGAAATAATTTTATCAATATAATCATTAGTTTCATCTTTTAAATCTTTTTGTTTTAAATAAAATTCATCGCTTACTGTTTTAGTTAAAAAATCACAATCTAAAGAAATATAACTTATTTTATCTTTCATATAATCTTTTATTTCTTTATTATCTATATAAATAATACCTGAATACTCTAAATTTTTACAAAGTAAATTAGGGATTAAGTTATATATATCATTATAAATTCCTGTAATCATATTCTTTTTAATTTCAACATTTAAGTTTTTAGTTAAATATTTATTTTTATATTTTAAAGATATATCTTGAAATTTTATTTCCATAAAGAATCCTCCAATTCTTCTAAATTATAAAATATTTTATCAACTAAATTATAAAATTTTAATTTTAAAGATAAATCTACAACAAAAGGAATTTTTAATCCTAATTTATTAAGATAGGAATCTTCTTCAAATAATTCATTAATAGTTAATATTTTTTCTATTTTAAACTTATTTAATACATAAACTAAATTACTATCATAAATAGTATCTAATTTACTAGTAATATTTATTATCGTTAATCCTTTTTTATTTAATTCATTTAATTTTTTCAAGATAAATATTTGATCTTTTGCATTCATGTCTAAAAATATATCATCAAGTACTAATAATTTAGGTTCATGAATTAAAGCAAGAATAATCAATAACTTCCTTTTAATTGATTCGGTTAATAAATCTATATTTTTATCCTTAATATCTTCCATTTCGAAACTAGATAATATCTTATCAATAATTTTTTCTATTTTATAACTTGTATATCCCAAATTTTCTAATGGATAACTTAGTTCATCTTTTACTTTTTTAAATAAAAAGGGACTTTTAAAATCATTAGTTGCAATTCCAATTTTTTGAATATAATCTAAAACATTTTCCTTATTTAAATAAATTTCATCAAGAATACATTTATCTGTAGTGGGGTAAATTGCACATATTATTTTAGTTAGCATACTTTTTCCAGCTTTATTAGGACCTATGATACTAATAAAACTACCTTTTTCTATTTCTAAATGAAAGTCTTTAAAAAAATTTCTATTATCTTTACTATAATTTAAATCAGATATCTCAAGAATTTTAGACATAATACACCTCTAATTTCTATTATACAAAAAAATTTAAAAAAAAGAGATTAATTGACAATTAATCTACATAACTAAATAAAGTATTTTTTATTGAATCATAACTTGTATAAGATTCAATAATATTACCACCTCTAACTTTAATTAAGGTAGGTATAGATAATTTTAAATTAGTAATATCATTTGTAATATTAGGAGTATCAGAAAGACACAATCCATTTCTACTATTTGACAAATCAAGTTTATATAAAGGTATTTTATTTGATGCATTATTATAATGTTCTATAACACTTTCATATAATGAAGCAGAATCCTCCTTCATTTCAAATGCTAAAACATAATATTCTTCATCTTCTCTATTCAATATACTTCCACACAAAATCTTTACATCTTGAATTTCCGCAGAATAAGTCACTTGATTAGGTTTAGTAAATAAATTCCATTCTCCAGTTTTAATCTTAGTAAAAGTAAACATTAAAAAAACAAATCCTACTACCCCAATAGTAATATAAATAAAGGTTTTAACATTAATTCCTTCATTTCTAGAGTTAAAATCTCTTAAATCTTTTTTTTCTTTTTCTAATCTTTTTTGATAATCTTTCTTCTTCATAATAACCTCACATTGTTTATCTTATCATAATCAAGTTAAAAAGTGAATATTTTTACTTAATTTACACATAATCTATTTTTAGCAAATTGAATATCTTTTAATACCGATTTTGAATCTATATTCATAAATTTTGCTATTTCCTTTGTCGTAAATCCTTCATTTCTCATTTCATATACAACAGCAACTTCAAAAGGTAAGGAGTTAATAAAATTAATATAGTTTATTTCATTTTCTTTTTTTATTACTTCATCTATAGGATTTAATGTATTCTCATCTTCAAAAAAATTTATTAAATCTTCATTTGTTCCAGGAATTTTTCGATCATAGGAAGTTGACTCATTTAATACTTTTTTCTTGTTGGTAGTTTGACTTCTAATCTCCGTTTTTATTTTATTTTCAATACATTTAACCACATAAGTATAAAAAAGTACTCTTTTATTATCTTGAAAATATTTTATTGCTTCAAAAATAGCCATATTTCCAATTTGAATTAAATCTTCAAACTCATATCCAATATTTTTTGCCAAATATAAATATTTTTTACTTAAACCAATTACAATTGGTTTATATTTTTCTATCATTAGTTCATAATAATCTTCACTTTCACATATCATATATAAAATTTCTCTATCATCAAGTTCTTTGTACATTTCCCCTACTTTCTAATGAGTTCATAAATCATAATCCCTGCTGCAACGGATGCATTTAAACTATTTATTTGCCCATTCATAGGAATTTTTGCAATATAATCACATGATTCTCGAATAATTCTTGACATTCCAAATCCTTCACTTCCAATTACTAACACGCATCTATCTGGATAATTTATTTTAGTGTAATCTTCACCATCCATATCAGTTCCTACTATCCAAAAGCCAAGTTCTTTTAATTTTTTAATCGTTTTATTAAGATTAACTACTTGTGAAATTTTAACATTATATAAAGCTCCAACACTTGTTTTCATAACCGTATCTGAAACTTCTACAGACCTATTTTTAGGTAAGATAATGCCATCTATTCCACTTGCCTCAACAGTTCTAATAATTGCCCCTAAGTTATGAGGGTCCTCTAAATGATCAAGTATTACTAATTTGCATGATCCATCATGGATTAAAGAATCAAAATCTGTATAGCAAAAATCCTCAACATCCATTATTATACCTTGATGATTATTTTTTGCAAGTTTATCCAATTCCCATTTTTCTTTATATTCTATCCTTAAATTTCTTTTTTCTATTAAGGACAAAATGTCTTTTTCATTAAAGTTTTTTGAACAAATTACCTTTTTAATCTTATTTTTTTCTGAAAAATTTTTTAAAATTTCTTTAACATTATTTCTTCCACTTACTATCATAATACTAAAAAGGAATTAATGATTTAATACCTTA
>ONSF01000060.1 GCA_900320425.1 uncultured Eubacteriales bacterium
GCAGTATGTTTAATTTGTTTTATTACATTATTAATTCCTTCTACAATACCATTAGAATATTCATAATCAAACGAATTATCAATATATTGCTTCATTTCTTTAAAAGTCTTTAAAGCTTTTTTTGACTTTTTTGATATAATTTTATTATTTAAATTGTTATTTACAATTTTAAAAAATAAATTTTTATCTCTAATATTAATAGCATTATCTAATCCTTGATATAATTGATAATCAGCATATAGTGTTTTATCAGTATTAATTAAATAAGTAACAATTTCTTTTTCTGAACCTTTTTCCATAAGTTCCAATCTTATGTTTAAATTAGTATCATTAGAAATTTGTTTATGAAAATTTACAACATTAGTAGAAGCAGTAAATGTTTTATTACAGTGCTTACATAAAAATCTTTGTTTATCAAGTATTAATAAAGTGTTATAACCACACGCTTTAGTAATTTTAATCTTACAATTTCTTTTCCAATTCCATTTAATAATATCATCAAAAGAATTATTTACACATCCACATTTAGGACAATAGTCAGGATTATAAGTAAGATATCCATGAAATACTTTTGTTTTAGCTCCTTTAATATTTACAATTTCTAAACAAATTTCATTAAAATAAATATTTTCATCTTCAATATTTAACATAAGTTTGGTATAATCAGTATGAGTCATTTAATCAGATCCTTTCAATGTTTTATATCATAGGTTTTTGATGTTACTCACTTTTTATTTTAACTAAAAATAGTGTAAGTGATTATTTACTCACCAACACTATTTATTATAGAACCATAAGAACTTTGAAAAGTTCTTTTTTTTGTGAAATAATATCTTTGTTTTTAAAAAGAAATTTATTGTGATACAATATTATTGAAAAGGAATAATATTATGGATTGGATTTGTAATAGTAGTTATAGCTTTGATGATGAGAATTTTCGTAAAATATTTGATTTTTATGTTTTAAAGACTCCTGTTAATCATGTTAGCTATAGAGGAATAAATTTAAAAAAAAGAAATATAAGAAATTATAAAATGTTATATACTGAAATGAAAAAAAGATTATCTTCATCAACCTTTAATCATTTTATATACATATATGATGGACAAAAAATAGAAGAAGAAATTATAAAAAACGGAATTGTTAATTTTCATGATGAAAATGTACAAGAATCAAATGAAATATTTGAATATGCAATATATAAAGTTTTACCAAAATATACTGAAGGTTCATCTTTTTTTTATTTAATAAGATGTGCTTTAGCTCATGGTAGTTTTTGTATACATGAATACAAAAATGAAAAATATTATTACTTTTCAAATTATCACAAAAATACAACAGATGGTAAAAAAAAATTAGATGCTAGAATGTGTATAAAAGAAAAAACATTGTTAGAAATAATAAAATATTGTGATTTAAAAATTTAATTAATTATATTTTGACAATAATCAACACATTATAATAAAATAAGAAAATGATTTTGAAAAAAATTTATTTCTTTTTTTTTAATTTATTTTAATTAAATTTAAATATTTGATTTTATTTTTATTATTATTTTTTGTAATTTAATAAATTATTATAATAAATATTTAAATTAGAAAAAAATGTAAATAAAAATGTAAATTTACAAAAGTTGACAAAAATACAAACTATTGATATTATGCAATTAGTTAACCGGTTAACAATTTTATTTTATCAAGGGAGGTATTAAATGATAAATGAAATTGTTTTAAAAGAAGATGAGATACTTGAAATAAGAGGAAATAGAATATTTAAAGATATGTTTAATGAATATGAAATGGATACAATAGAATGGCTTGTTATGAAAATACTTGATTGTAAATATGAAGATATTCATGGAAAAGTTAAAGTAGGAGGAAATGAATCACCTAGTTTATCAAAAGATGATAAAGGTAAAGTATTAGATTTAATCGTATATTATGATAATAAAATAATAGATATAGAATTAAATAATAATTCAGGACTAGAGTATACTAGAAATGCTAATTATATATCTAATAGAGTAATAAACGATAATTTAATAGGAGAAGATTATAGTAAGAAAACTCAAGGAATATTAGTTAATTTAAATTGGTATAAATTAAAAAGTGATATAGAAAATATTGATACAGTTGTAGAAACAATATGGGAATATCCATCTTTAAAAAAGAATAAACCAAATTATTTTGTAAAATTTATTAATGTAAATCTTTTCAAAATGCAGCAAATATGCTATGATGATGTTAAAGAAAAGGAAATAGTTTGGAAATTATTTACAATAAAAAATAAAAAAGAACTAAACAATCTTGTAAAAGAAGAAAAAATGTTAAATAATTATTGTAAGAAATTGGAA
>ONSF01000080.1 GCA_900320425.1 uncultured Eubacteriales bacterium
ATTCTTTATTAACATCTTTTAATTTCATTAAATTAAATTCTATATCTTCCATTAAAGATGTTTCTAGGCTTTGTTTTTCTCTTACTACTTCCTTTTTAGGTAAATTTTCTTCTAAATCAAAATCTTCTTTAAAAACATTACTTTGTGATAATATAATAATTTCTTTTTTATATTCTTCTACAATTTTATTTGCTCCTTTTTTTAAAAATTTTCTTCTTTTAAATTTATTCATATAATAATTAAAATCATTTAAATCAGCAATTTTATGTCCTACTATAAAGTTTTCACATTTTTCTAAACTAGATAATTTAATAGATGGTTTAATAATTAGATTAAATCTATATTCACCAACTTCTTTAGTTATTTTAATATCATAATCAAAATTTTCACTTCTAATATTATAAATTGGGAAAAGTTCTTTGGTATATAATTCTCTACCAAATAAATTACCTTCTTTATCACGAACTAACTCATAAACAATAGGAGTAACACTTCCAACTCTTTCTGATATATTATTAATATCTTTTATCTTTTCTTGATTAGAAATATCATAATAGTTATTAAAATAATCTATTAATTCTTTATTATTAATTTCAATAGTATCTGATTTACCACTAATGTTATCTAATATTGCTTTTCTTAGTTCTAAACATTTTTTTCTATTTAAATTCTTAAAATTAGAAATATAAAGAAGAATACCTTCTATTTTATTATAATTATAAGAATATCCTATATTATCAGTATATATATATTCATCTAATTTTTTTATGTTTATAATAAGTCCTTTATAATATATCATATAAACCCTCCTATTGATTTAATATATTATCATAGATATAAAAAAAAGAAAACTATTTCTAGTTTTCTTCTGTAAATTCGTTTTCAAGAACTTCTATTGGTTCACTGTCAGCAAATTCACTTTCTAAATCAAAATCAACATTTTGATAGGCTTTAATTCCAGTTCCTGCAGGAATTAATTTACCAATAATAACATTCTCTTTTAATCCTTCAAGTTTATCTACTTTTCCACGAATTGCAGCATCAGTTAAAATTCTTGTTGTTTCTTGGAAAGATGCAGCAGATAGGAAGGAATCAGTTTCAAGAGATGCTTTTGTAATACCAAATAAAACTGGTACAGCAGTAGCAGGACGTTTTCCTTCAAGAATTGTTTTCTTGTTTCCATCTGTAAATTCATGGAAGTTAACAAGTGATCCTGGAAGTAAGAATGTGTCTCCTGAATCTACAATTCTCATCTTAGAAATCATTCTACTTGCAATGATTTCAACGTGTTTATCACTAATTTCAACACCTTGACTACGATAAGCATTTTGTACTTCTTTTAAAATATACTCTTGAGTTGTAAGTGGATCAGTTACTGCAAGTAATTCCTTAGGACTAATTGCTCCTTCGGTTAACTTGTCTCCTGGATTAACCATATCTCCTTTACTAACTCTTAATTTAGCACCATAATTTGTAACATGATCTTTTGTTTCTAAATCATTTTTAATACTAATTTTGAATTTACCATGATCCTCGGTAATCTTAGATACTTTTCCGGCAATTTCTGATATAGTTGCTTTACCTTTAGGATTTCTTGCTTCAAATAACTCTTGAACACGAGGAAGTCCTTGAGTAATATCTTCTTCTCCAGCAACTCCACCTGTATGGAAAGTACGCATTGTAAGCTGTGTACCTGGTTCTCCAATAGATTGAGCAGCCATAACTCCAATTGCTTCTCCAACTTCAACAATATTTCCAGTTGCAAGATTTCTACCATAGCACTTACAACATACTCCATGATGAGTATTACAAGTTAGTACAGAACGAATTTCTACTTCCTCAATTCCTGAACCAATTATCTTTTCAGCAATAGATTCGGTAATTAATTCATTACGTTCAACAAGTACTTCTTTCGTTTCAGGATGAAGAACTTTCTTACTTGCATAACGACCAACAATACGATCATATAATTTTTCAATTACAGAACCATTTTTATCGTTAATGAATGCCCTTACAACTACACCTTGATCCGTTCCACAATCTTCTTCTTTAACAATAATATCTTGAGATACATCAACAAGTCTTCTTGTTAAATATCCAGAATCAGCTGTTTTTAATGCTGTATCAGCACTACCTTTACGAGCACCATGAGTAGATAAGAAGAATTCAGATACTGACAATCCTTCAATAAAGTTTGATGTAACTGGGATTTCAACTGGTTCACCATTTGGTTTAGCCATAAGACCTCTCATACCAGCAAGTTGAGTGAAGTTTGAAATATTTCCACGAGCTTTAGAATTCATCATCATGAAAATTGGATTATCAACTTCATTCTTAGCATATTCTTCTAGTTCTTTTTGTACTTCATTTTTAGCATTATTCCAAGTTTCAATTACTTTAGTAAATCTTTCTTCTTCAGTAATTAAACCTCTTGTATATTGTTTATTAATTGTATTAACAAGTTTATTTGCATCTTCAATAATCTTATTTTTATTTTTACTTGTTGTAACATCACTTGCAGAAACAGTAATACCAGCAATTGTTGAATACTTAAATCCTAAGTCTTTAAGTCTATCTAACATCATACTAGTTTCAGTTGTTTTATAACGTTTAAATGTTTGAGCAATAATACTTTCAAGAGTACCTTTTGCAAAAGCTTTTACAAGAGGCATTTCACTAATTGCTGTTTTTATATCTGTTCCACGCTCTAAGAAATACTTATTTGGAGTAATCTTTTGAATATTTTCATCTGTTGGCTCATTAATATAAGCAAATGAATCTGGTAAGATTTCATTAAAAATAAGTTTTCCTGGAGTTGTTACTAAATATTTGCCTTTTTGACTTTCGGTAAATAATTTATATTTAAATGAATTAACTGGTAAAGCTATTCTTGTATGAAGAGTAATTTCACGTCTTTCATAAGCCATAATTGCTTCACTAGAATTTTTAAATACGCGCCCTTCTCCAGGAAGTCCAGCTTTTTCCATTGTTAAATAATAGTTACCTAAAACCATATCCTGAGAAGGCGTCACAATTGGACTTCCATCTTTTGGATGTAAAATATTATTTGCTCCAAGCATTAAAAGTCTTGCTTCAGCAATTGCCTCTTCTGACAAAGGTACGTGAACAGCCATCTGATCTCCATCGAAGTCAGCATTAAATGCAGTACATACAAGTGGATGAAGGCGAATTGCTTTTCCACCAATTAACTTTGGTTCAAAAGCTTGAATACCAAGTCTATGCAAGGTTGGTGCACGATTTAACATTACTGGATGTTCTTTTATTACATCTTCAACAATATCCCATACAACTGGATCTTTATTTTCAATTAATCTTTTGGCAGCTTTAATATTAGAAGCTAAATTACGTTTAACAAGTCCATTTATTACATGAGGTTTAAAAAGTTCAAGAGCCATATCTTTTGGAATACCACATTGATACATCTTAAGGTCTGGTCCAACAACAATAACAGAACGACCTGAATAGTCAACACGTTTTCCAAGTAAGTTTTGACGAAATCTTCCTTGTTTTCCTTTTAACATACTTGAAAGTGATTTTAAAGGACGATTTCCTGCTCCGGTTACACTTCTTCCACGTCTACCATTATCAAATAAGCTATCAACGGCTTCTTGAAGCATACGTTTTTCATTTTGAATGATAATTCCTGGAGCATTTAAGTCGATTAATTTCTTTAAACGATTATTACGATTAATTACACGTCTATATAAATCATTTAAATCACTTGTAGCAAAACGTCCTCCATCAAGCTGAATCATTGGACGTAAATCAGGTGGAATAACAGGAATACAATCCATTATCATCCATTCAGGACGATTATCTGATTTATAGAATGCATCTAAAACATCAACACGTTTTAAAAGACGAATTCTTTTTTGGCCTTGAGCAGTTTCAAGTTCTTGTTTTATTTCATTTATTTCTTTCTCTAAATCTACTTGTTTTAAAAGTTCTTTAATGGCTTCTGCACCCATTCCAACTTTAAAACCATCACCATATTTTTCATAATATGCTCGATATTCTTTTTCTGATAATGTTTGTTTATTTTCAAGAGGAGTAATTCCTTTATCAATGACAACATAACTAACAAAGTATAATACTTCCTCTAAATCTCGTGGTGACATATCAAGGACAAGTCCCATACGAGATGGAACCCCCTTGAAATACCAAATATGGCTTACTGGACTAGCAAGTTCAATATGTCCCATTCTTTCACGTCTTACTTTACTTCTTGTAACTTCAACACCACATCTATCACATACTATATTTTTATATCTTACTCTTTTATATTTACCACATGCACATTCGAAATCTTTAGTTGGTCCAAAGATTTTTTCGCAATAAAGTCCATCTCTTTCAGGACGAAGCGTTCTATAGTTAATAGTTTCGGGTTTTTTTACTTCTCCATAACTCCAAGAACGAATCATTTCAGGGGATGCAATACCTATTTTTAAGGCGTCAAATTTATTTACATCTATCATTAAAATTCCCCTCCTTCATCTTCAAAATTATCTTCATTAATATTGTCAAGTTCATTATCTTCAAATTCATCTTCGTCTTCATCTTCTTCATCAAATGAATCTTCTGAATAATCGTTTGATGATGTTACATCTTGCATTGGTAGTTCTATTTCATCAATATCAAGTTTAAAATCCTCTTTATATTCTTCTTCTTCAATTTCTTTTAAATCAAGAGTACGATTTTCATCATCTATAATCTTTAAATCAAGTCCTAATGCTTGGAATTCTTTCATTAATACTCTGAATGACTCTGGAACTCCTGCTTGATTAATATCCTGTCCTTTTACAATAGATTCGTATACTTTAACACGTCCTAAAATATCATCGGATTTAACCGTCATGATTTCTTGTAGGGTATGAGCAGCACCATATGCATAAAGTGCCCAAACTTCCATTTCTCCAAATCTTTGTCCACCAAATTGAGCTTTTCCTCCAAGTGGTTGTTGAGTAACTAAACTATATGGACCAGTTGATCTTGCATGAAGTTTATCATCAACCATGTGATGAAGTTTAATCATATACATAACTCCAACAGCAACACGATTTTCAAATGGTTCTCCAGTTCTTCCGTTATAAAGAATTGTTTTTCCATCTTCATCCATTCCAGCTTCTTTCATCATCTCATGAACATCATCTAAACTTGCACCATCAAATACAGGAGTTGCTACATGAACATTTAATTTCTTTGCAGCATATCCAAGATGAAGTTCCAAAATTTGTCCTATATTCATACGACTTGGTACTCCCATTGGATTTAACATAATATCAACTGGTGTTCCATCAGGTAAATATGGCATATCTTCTTGAGGTAAAATCAAAGAAATTACACCCTTATTACCATGACGTCCTGACATTTTATCTCCAACTTGAATCTTTCGTTTTTGAATAATATAAATTCTTATTACTTTAGATACTCCAGCAGGAAGTTCATCGTTTTCTTTTCTTGAATATATTTTAACATCATGAACAATTCCATCTCCTCCATGTGGAACACGAAGAGAAGTATCTCTTACTTCACGAGTTTTTTCTCCAAAGATTGCATGTAATAATTTTTCTTCTGAAGTAAGTTCAGCCATTCCTTTTGGAGTAACTTTTCCAACAAGAATATCTCCTTCTTTTACTTCAGTTCCAATCATTACAATACCATTTTCATCCAAATTCTTCCTTGCTTCTTCTGATACATTTGGAATATCTCTTGTAATCTCTTCTGGTCCAAGTTTTGTATCACGACATTGCATTTGATAGTCTTCCATATGAAGTGATGTATATACATCGTCTTTCACTAAATTTTCATTTAAAATAACTGCATCCTCATAGTTATATCCATTATATGTCATGAAAGCTACTACAACATTTTTACCAAGTGCAAGTTCTCCCTTATCAGTACTTGGTCCATCAGCAATTACTTGACCACGTTTTACTTTATCTCCATGTCTTACAATTGGTCTATGATGTTGGCAAGTTCCAGCATTTGAAAGCTCAAAATTTGCTAAATGATATATATCTTGTCCTGTTGCATTTTTAATAACAATTTTTCTTGAATCAACATAATCAACAACACCATCTGCTTTTGAAATAATAACCGCACCAGAATCTTTTGCAGCAATAGATTCAACCCCAGTTCCAATAAATGGAGCTTCACTCCTTAAAAGTGGAACGGATTGACGTTGCATGTTAGCCCCCATCAAAGCACGTGTTGCATCATCATGTTCCAAGAATGGAATACAACTTGTTGTAACTGCAACCACTTGTTGAGGAGATACATCAACATAATCAACATTATCAGATTTTGCTAAAATATTTTCTCCTTTATAACGAGCTGTTACTTCATCAGGAATTATTCTATCATCATCATCGGTTTCAATCGTTGCTTGAGAAATAATATATTCTTCTTCTTCATCAGCTGTTAAATATTCTACTTCATCAGTTAATTTTCTATCAACAACTTTACGATATGGAGTCATAATAAATCCATATTCATCAACTTTAGCATAACTTGCTAAAGAGGTAATAAGTCCAATATTTTGTCCTTCTGGAGACTCGATTGGACAAATTCTTCCATAGTGACTAGCGTTAACATCCCTGACTTCTACACCAGCTCTATCTCTAGATAATCCTCCTGGTCCAAGTGCAGATAAACGCCTTTTGTTGGTAAGTTCTGCAAGAGGATTTGTTTGATCCATGAATTGAGATAATTGACTACTTCCGAAGAACTCTTTCATTGCAGCTGTAACAGGTCTTATATTAATTAATGTCTTAGGAGTAACTTCTTCCATTTCTTGAGTAGTCATTCTTTCACGAATTACTCTTTCCATTCTTGCAACACCAATTCTAAATTGATTTTGTAAAAGTTCTCCTACTTGACGAATACGACGATTTCCTAAATGGTCAATTTCATCAAAATTACCTACTCCATGAAGTAAGTTTAAATAGTAAGATACACTTGCATACACATCTGATATTGTAAGTCTTTTTACATCAATATGATTGTCATTTCCTATTACTAAAAGTGTTTTTTTCTTATCAGTTGGATTATAAATCTTAACCGTTTGAACTCTATTATAAGAATCTAAATCCTCATTTATTTTTACTTCAGTTAAATTATAATCATTGTCAAAAATCTTCTTTAATTCATCTATCTTATCTTTAGTAATTAAAGTGTCTTTAGGGAATTTAATTTCTCCATCAACTACTATATCTTCTGCAAGAGTTTGACCAAGAAGTCTATCGCAAACATTTAATTTACGATTAAATTTATATCTTCCAACACGTGCTAAATCATATCTAAATTCATCAAAGAATCTAGTAATAAGTTGGTTTTTAGAACTATCTAAAGTAGCAGGTTCTCCTGGTCTTAATTTTTCATAAATTTCAATTAAAGCTTCATCAGTATTTCTAGTAGAATCCTTTGCAATTGTGTTTTCAATATATGGATCTTTTCCAAATACCTTGTATATATCCTCATCACTTGATAAACCAAAGGCACGAAGTAGAGTTGTTAAAGCAACTTTTCTTGTTCTATCAATTCTTACATATAATACATCCCTTGCATCTGTTTCAAATTCAAGCCAAGTACCCCTTGTTGGAATAATTTGAGAAGTTATTACATTACGACCATTTTTGTCGATTTCACGATTAAAATAAACACTAGGACTTCTTACTAATTGAGATACAATAACACGTTCTGCTCCATTAATAATAAAAGTACCACTGTCTGTCATTATAGGCATATCACCTAAAAAGATTTCTTGTTCTTTTACTTCTCCTGTTTCATGATTAAAAAGACGAACATCAACTTTAAGTGGTGCCGAAAAAGTAGTTTCACGATCACGACACTCACGAATAGAAAATCTAGGTTCATCAAAATGATAATCACCAAACTCTAATGATAAAGTACCAGAAAAATTCTCAACAGGGAATAAATCATCAAATACTTCCTTAATACCAGTTTCTGTAAACCACTGATAACTCTTCTTTTGAATTTCTAACAAATCCTTTAATTCATATGTTCTCTTAATTCTTGAAAACGTTCTTCTCTTGCGATAATCGCCACAATTGATAAGCTTATAAGCCATTAAATTCACCCCTATACACTAATTATTTTTCTATAACATATTAAATTTCTAATACGTCGCCAATTTATATTAATAACACATTTTTTAAAAGTAGTCAACAAGATTTTAAACAAATTATAAAAAATCCTTTCTTTTTTTCTAAAACTTCTATTTTATAATACTTTTCCATATCACGAATAAACGTTTTAGCACCTTGTTCTTTTCTTATAACTAAATAAATTTTTCCATCTTCATTTAAGTGTTTTTTTGAATCAATTATTAATTGATATAACTTTTCTTTTCCAACTCGAATTGGTGGATTAGATACAATAAAATCATATTTTTTATCTATATTTAAATAACCATCACTTTCTATAACTACTATATTTAAACATTCATTTTCTAAAATATTCTTTTTTACTAAATGAAGAGCTCTTCTATTTACATCACTCATATCCATAGAAATATTTTTAAGTTTATTTAATATAATTCCTATTGCACCATATCCACATCCCAGATCAAGTCCATATCCTTTTATATTTTCTTTTAATACAGTATCAATTAATAATCTTGTTCCAAAATCAAGTTCACCTTTAGAGAACACTCCATTATCCGTTTTGAACAAGAATTTTTTTTCATTAATTATTACTTTAAATTCTTGTATTTCACTTTTTAAATTTTCATCGTTAATAAAATAATGTCCCATAATAATCCTTTTTATAAATAGAAAAGGAGCAACTAACTCACTAATATATGATAGTTACTCCTTTCTTGTTTTGATATTTTACAATAATTTTTATATTTTTTCAAGTATTTTTTAAATGAAATCAATTAATTCAATATTATTTACATCGAAATTCAAAGATTTAATAATTGAATCCATTTCATATTCATCGAAAGACTTTTGAATTTCATCTTTAGTTTTAAACATAAAACTCATCTGATACATAAATATTTCTTTAATAGTCCTCTTTTCAAGTCCTATTTCAAATAAATATTTTACTATATCAATAATTTTTTCTTGATTCAAAACTATATTATCTAAAATATATGGATAATTATACTTTTCTATCTCTTCAATATCTAAATCACTAAAACCTAAATCATGTAAAAATTCCATCTTAATTACCTCCTTCTAGAATGTTTTCTACAACTTTTACTATTTCTTCATATTCTGTATTTTTCATTACAGTGTTATAAGTTAAGGCAATAAGTAAAGCATTCTTTAAAGACATATTTTTATTTTTTAAGAAATTATAAATACGAATAGTTTTAACACGAGAAAGAACAATATTTCCAATTTTATATTTTAGTTCATTTACTTTATAATTACTATCTAGTTTATTTAAATTACCATCAAGTGTCATGTCAAAATCTTTAAGTGATTCAATTTCTTCTTTTAAAGAACTATATTCACTTCTATCCATAAAGCTATATTCCCCATTAAAATAACTATTAATATAATCACTTGATAAATTAATTATATCCACTTTAGAATTAGCAATTTCACCAGATAATATTCCAGGTTTATTTCCATAAATTTTAGTATTATTTTCACTTGCATAACGAAGTTTTAATAATAACTCACGACTCATATTATTCAACTTATATGGATTTTTCTTTATATATTCAACTCCATCAAAATAATCATCTCTTCCTAAAAAACCTTTTTCATATCCAATTGCTTCTATATAAGAATCTATATTCTTTAAAACATTTCTATTATATAGGAAATATTTAACATTTTCGTTATTAACATTAAATCCATATTTTTCAATCATTTGATAATTTTCTTTTACTAAATCATGATTCATAATTAATAGTTCTCTATAATTATCAAATAAATTTATTATATTAATATTTTTTTCTTTAAAAAATTCTAAATTTTTCTTAAAAGATTCTAAAACTTCTTTATTTGCAAATAAAATTGGCATTGTTTCTAAAGTAATTTCCAAAACATAAGATAATTCATCATGTTTTACCAACAAATATTCATTTGCAAGAGAAATTATTTCATTTAATCTATCACTTGTTCCATTGGATAAAATACTAGTTAAAACTAATCTATTATTTCTAACAAGATCAATTAATTTATTATCATTTAAAATAGCTAACATCTTATCAACATCATCCGTGTTAGAATTTATAACATCTAATTCAGAAATTGCATATTTTTGAAATATTTCTAATAATTCTTGCTTGTTATTCTCGAATTTTGGTTCTTCTTGAAAATTATTTGGTTGTTCAACAGTTGGATTTATTTCATCTACGCTTACTTCAGATGTTTCTTTTAATTCTTTTTGTTCATCAGACGTTTCCATTTCTTTTAATTTAGCATCAATTTTTTTGATAATATCTTCTAGTTCTACAGTGTTTAATTCATTACTATTTGTTGCAGTTTCTAATTCATTATAATTATCATCTTGATCTATATCAAGCGATGCATTTTCTTCATGAGGTAACTCTATGTTTAAATTTGGTGCATCTAAATTAGGAATATTTATTATTTGATCTGATTGTTTTTCTATATCGTCATTCGTTTCACCAAATTCTTTTTGTTCTTCTTTTTCTACATCATTTTCATGTTCTTTTTCTAACAATTTATCTAAATTAAACTTAATGTCATCAAGATTTGGTTTAAATTCTTCTTCATTATTATCTACCTTAGTTTCTAATTCATCTAAATTAGTTTTAATACTATCTATTTCTTCTTTTACTGCATCTTTATTATTAAATTCATCATAATTTAAATCTAATGGTTCATAATCAAAATTTGGTAAATCAAATGATGGAATTACAGATTCTTCTTTTTTTTCTATAGTTTCACTTTTTGTAGTTTCAAAAATTGCTGCGTTATATTTTAAAATATATTCAAACATATCAGCTTTTTCTTCAATTGATACATTAGCAAAATTTAAAGCTTCCTCTAATTCATCTATTTCTACTAAATATAAGTTATCATCAAGTTTAGAAGTAATATTTTTATAATTATCTAATTGATTTGACAAATTATCTAAATTAGTTTCTGGCAATCTATTTTTACTTTCTTCTAAATTAGATATAACTTCTTTTAAATTAACAACTTTATCTTTCATTCCATAAACAAAGCTTGAAATTGCCTTTGTTTGTTCTTCAGTTAATTGCAAACTAATTGATTTTCTAATACCTTCAATAATATAAATAATTCCATCATAATTACAAGTTTTATCTTTAAATATATCTGTAATACTCGAATCAATCATTAATAGTATTTTTTCAAAATCTTCTTTTGATATTTGATCAAAATTCAAAAGTTCATCTCCATTAAATAAATTAATTTTTTCTTCAATATAATTTAAATCTCTATCATTTTTTTCTAATTCACCATTTAAATAATTAAGGTTATCTATATTTCTATTGATTGCATCAATTTTAATTTTCAATATTTTCTGTAATTTATCTTGCATTTTTATCCTCCATATTTATATCTAATGTATCCAAATCCATGGCTAACACTAAATCTTCTAATTTAATATTTTTTAAAATTAAATCTCTTTCATCTTGATTTAATTCTATTAGTTCTATTTTTTTTAATTCTTCTTTTATTAAATTCTCATGTTTTTCTAGAAAAGTTTCTAATGTTTCTTTATAATCAATTACTCCAAGAATTAAAACATTTCCGTTTTCTAAAAAAGTATAAACCGTTTTAACAACAAAGTCATTATTAATATATAAATATCTATTATCATATTTCATAACTGGTTCTACAAAACCATATTCTTGTTCTATATCAAGCAAATTCTTTAAAACACAGTTTTTGTATTCGGAAGTCGTATGTTCTAAATATTCTCTAACCAAAGATACTCCTTGATGTGGAATAAATAAAAGTTTTCTAGGACGAACATTTTGTTTCACAAACTCTAATTTATAATCGTCTAATTTATTAAATTCTAAATAATAATCAATAATTTCTATATATTTATGTTCTATCAATAATTTTTTTATTTTATGAATTAAATAAATTTTTCTTTTATCAAAATCTTGAACATCTATTTTTTCTTTTTCTTTCAAAAGCTCTTTTAAACTTTTATATTCTAGCACATTTTCTTTTAATAAATCTTCATTATCTTTAATAAATTTATTTATATCTGATAAACTAACATTATCTTTTAATTCAATATCATTTGTTTTTATATATTTTTTTATATTAGATTTATTTATAAATTTATAGATATTAAATCTATCTTCTATAGAAATTGAATTTAAATCTAAAAATTCTAAAAACTCATCAATATTTGTAATAAAAATATCATCTCTATTTAAAAGACCATAATATTTATTAAGTAATTCCTGAATTTTTAAATTATCATCTTTAGTTTCATATTCTAATTTAATCTTTTCATACAAACCATACAAATACTTATATAAAGATTCCATAAAAATAATTGCATCTTTAAATTGAGGAAGTTCTTGAAAACTCGGATCTCTATTTTTAAGCAAATACTTAGATGTTTTATATTTTTCTATTAAATTATTCGCATTGGAATTACCAATTTTTATAGTTTTAAAAAGAAAATCTTGATCATAAAAATTAATTAATTCAGAATACGACTCTTTTCCAAGTTCAATAAGTTCTTCCATGGTATGTGAAACATCCTTCAGTGCTCCAAGCTCAATTCTTGCTTCTTCTATATTTCGTATTTTAGGTTCTATATCGTTTAATAATTTGGCCAAACTATTATCAATCACTAGACACCACTATCCCTTATTATATTAATAGAATACCATAAAGTTTTTTTGAAATCAAGACTAATTTCATGTTTTTTTTAACATTTCATATATTATAGAAGGGAGGATTTATGCCAATTTTAAAATACACAAGTAATGAACTCGATTTACTTGCAAGACTTATGAGAGCTGAAGCTATTGGAGAAGGAAATCTTGGAATGTTAATGGTCGGGAATGTCATCGTTAATCGTGCCATTTCAAACTGTTTAACATTTAAAAATACAAGAACCATTTATAGTGTTGTTTACCAAAATCCAGGAGGATTTGCTGGTATTAAAAGTAGTTTATTTAATGCAACACCAACAAATAATGAAAGAAAACTTGCAAGAAGGGTTCTTGATGGAGAATATTATTATCCTGCCACCAACGCTTTATGGTTCTATGCTCCAAGTGGAACAAATTCATGTGTTTCATACTGGTATGATCAAAAATTAACCGGAAGATATCGAAGTCATTGTTTTTACGAACCTTATCCAGGAATATGTCCTGAACTACATTAAAAAAATATGTTAGCAATTAAGCCAACATATTTATTTTTCATTTTTCTTGTTAAAAGTATCAAATGATTTTAATACATCAAGTGGTAAAGCAAAAATTATTGTATTAGATTGATCACTACTTAAATCATTTATAGTTTCAAGAGTTCTTAAGTGAACAGCAACGGGATTTTCAGCAAGATTATTTGCTGCAATCTTTAAGTTTTCACTGGCTTCTACTTCTCCACGTGCTTTTGTTATAACTGCTTCTTTTTCACGTTCCGCTTCAGCAATACGAGCAATTACTCTTTTCATTTCTTCTGGAAGCGATACATCTTTAAGTTCCACATTTTCAACTTTAATTCCCCAAGGATCGGTTGCTTTATCTATAATTTCACAAATTTTTTGAGAAATTTTCTCTCTTTCACTTAAAAGCTCATCAAGACTAACTTCTCCAACTGCATTACGCATTGTAGTTTGAGCAAGTTGACTTACAGCATAATAAAAGTTTTCTACTTCAAGAATAGCTTTACTAGCATCAAAAATCTTATAATAAATAACCGCATTGATTCGAATAGAAACATTATCTTTTGTAATAGCATCCTGTTCAGGTACATCAACTGCTTTAGTACGAATATCTATTTTTTTAAATGATTGAAAGATAGGAAGAACTATATTCCAGCCCGGATTCATCATTTTACTATATTTTCCTAAAGTAAACTTAACACCTCTTTCATATTGATCAATTTGCTTAATTGAAATTAAAATTATAAAGACAACAATTCCCAAAATAACATATAACATAATATACTCCTTTCAATGTTTTCATTATAACATATTTTAAAAAAAAAGTATATATGCATAAAAGCAACATATATACATTTACTTATGAACTACAACTCGCTTATTTCCTTCTATAATACTATCTATTACAAGATTGTCTACTTTATCTTCTAATAGTTTTCTTAATTTTCTAGCTCCACTTTTTTGATAATTTGAAAGTTCAATAATTTCATTTACTGCATCTTTTTGTATCAAGACATCAATTTTTTGCTTTTGAAATTTATCTTTAATTTCTTTTATTTTCTTATTAACAATTATTTCAATATCTTTTTTATCTAAATCTTTAAATCTAACAATATGTTCTATTCGGTTTAAGAATTCAATACTAAAATATTCTTCTAAATTTTTTCTTAATTTATTTTCTTGTTCATTAAAACCAATAGAATTTAAATTTGAAGTAGTATTACTAGTCATAATAATTATTGCATGATTAAAATATATTTTTTCTAAAATAGAATTAGTAATAAATCCCTCATCTAATATTTGTAAAAATAAATTTATAAAACTAGTACTTGCTTTTTCTATTTCATCAATTAAAATAATAGAAAAAGGATTATTTTTTATTTCATCTAGAACATTATTTTCTTCATAACCAACATATCCAGGTGGACTTCCTATAATTTTACTAATAGTATGTGATTCTTTATATTCACTTCCATCAATTCTTATTAAATTTATATTTAAATATTTTGAATACTCTTTGACAAGTTCAGTTTTTCCTACGCCACTTTTTCCAAGAAATAAAAATGAATTTGGTCTATTATTATCCTTTAATCCTAGTTTAATTTTATTAGTTTCTTTACAAAGAAGTTCAATGGCTTCATCTTGTCCAACAATTTTATTTTTTAAATATTTTTCTAACCCTTTTAATTTTTTTCTACTTTCCGTATCTATTTCATAAACTGGAATATTTACTTTTGATTTTATAACTTTTGAAATATCTTCTTTTAATACTTCTTTTTTAACATTTTTATTCGCTTTCAAAAAAATGTTATTTATTTTATCTTCAAGAATAATTTCTTCTTCCTTTAATTTTGAAGCTTCTTTAAATTTTTGATTCATAATATTTTTATTTTTATTTTTAATAACATTTCCTAATTCTATTTTTAACTTTTCAAATTCTAATGTTTTTTTATCTTTTATTAAAGAACGTCTTGCACATACTTCATCTAATATATCAAGCGATTTATCTGGATTTTTTCGATTATATATATATTTATTTGAAAGAGTAACGATTTCTGTAATAAGAGAATCTGGTATTATAACATTATGATATTTTTCATAAAGTGGTTTAATTTTTTTTAATATATTAACTGTTTCATCTAAATTTGGTTCGGTTATCAAAATTGTTTGAAATCTTCTATTTAATGCTTTATCTTTTTCAATAGTATCTTTATATTCTCGAATGGTTGTTGCACCAATTAATCTAAACTTTCCACGCGCAAGGGCAGGTTTTAAAATATTAGCAGCATCTATTGCACCTTCTGCACCACCAGCTCCAACTATTGAATGCATTTCATCTATAAAAATAATTAAGTTAGGATTACCTTCAATTTCTTTAATAATTTTTTCAATTCTATCCTCAAATTCTCCTCGATATTTGGTTCCTGCTACTAAATTAGCCATTGATATAGATAAAATTTTTTTATCTAAAAGAGCATCTGGAACCTCACGCTTAGATATTTTTAAAGCTAAGGCTTCGACAATTGCTGTTTTTCCTACTCCAGCTTCTCCAATTAATAAAGGATTATTTTTATTTCGTCTAAGTAAGATTTCAATTAAACGTTCAATTTCCATATCTCTTCCTATAACTGGATCTATTTTTCCATTTTTAGCTTTTTCAACCAAATCAATTGCATGATCATAAACTATTAATCTTTTTTTATTTTTATATTTAGAATTATCTTCACATTTATCTTCTAAATCAGAATAAAGTTCATCAATATCAACTTCCATATTAGAAAATATTCTATTTGCTACTCCTTCTCCTTCATCTAACAAGGATAAAAATAATAAATTCACATTAACTTCAACTCTATTATCTTCTTTAGAATCAATAATTGCATTTTCAAGAATACGTTTTAACATAGGGGTATATATAAAATAAGAATTTAAACTACATCCTATTCCAATAGTTGTAATTAGTTCTTTTTTAAATTTTTCATATGTAACTCCATATTCTTTTAATTTTTTTGTAATACTTAAATTAGTAAAGCTTAATATACTTAGTACTAAATGTTCTGTCCCTACAAAAGGATGCTTTAATTCTTTCATTTCAATTTTGGCCTTTTTTAATACTTTTCTCGCATCTTCTGAAAATTTTTGAAACATAAAATTCCTCCATATATACTATATGAAAATTCATATTTTTTATCCAATTTTTTATCGACAAAAAAAATATCCACATAATTGTGGATAAATTAATTTTCTTTCCATATTGCTTTTAAAGTATGATCTTTATTTTGAACTACCTTCGTTGAACTTGTTATATAGTATGGTTCATATTC
>ONSF01000068.1 GCA_900320425.1 uncultured Eubacteriales bacterium
TAATATACAGGGTAGCGACTATCCAGTGTGTCTTTGAGAGTTTCTCTTGAAGAAAAAAAGAAACCGTGAGGTTTCTAATGTGAAATTTATAGAATTTTACTTTTGTTCTACTATTTATTTACATTATTTTATTGACTTTAAATGAAAAAACATATATACTTAAGTCATAATAAGTGTAGGGAGGATGCGATTTATGGAACGAAAAATTTATAATGATTTGTTAAAATGGAAAAAGACAATAAAAAAACCACTTTTATTATATGGACCAAAACAAGTTGGAAAAACATTTTCAGTTTTAGATTTTGGAAAAAGAAATTATAAGAATATAGTTTATTTAAATACAGAAAATTATAAGGATTTTATAGATATTTTAAAACGTGAAAAATCTCCTGAACGTCTTATTTTAAAATTATCAGTTTTATCTGGTGAAACTATATTAAAAGAAGATACACTAATTATTTTAGATAATGTATGTGATATAAATATTGTTAAAACAATTAAATTATTTGGAACTGAAGAAAATCCTTATTCAATTATTATGATTACATCCAGAAAAGATAATTTGGCAAAATTTAAAGGTGAAGAATTAACATTTAAAGCTATGTATCCAATTGATTTTGAAGAATTTTTAGTAAATACAGATAAAAAACAATTAATTGCTTTTATTAAAGATTCATATTTAAATAATACACCCATGCCTTTTCATCAAGTAGCTCTTGATTTATACAATGATTATCTTACAACAGGTGGATATCCAGAAGTTGTGGATAATTATATAAAAGGTGTCGATTCAAATCAAATAGATGCAATTAAGCAAAAAATTTTAGATGTAATAAAACAAGAAACTATTTATTCAAATAGTTTAATTGATATTCAAAGAGGAATTGATGTTATTAATAGTTTAGCATGTCAATTATTAAAAGATAATAAAAAATTTCAATATGGCAATATTAAAAAAGGAAGTCGGAGTAAGGATTATGAAGCATGTATTAATTTTTTAGGCATAAATGGAATTATTCATAGAAGTTTTAAGTTATTAGATGTAAAAAGTCCACTTTCAAGTTTTAAAGATAAAGAAAGTTTTAAATTATATCCTAACGATGTTGGACTTCTATATAACATGATGCATTTAAATAAAATTAAATTTATGAGTGATGATAGTATTAGAAGAACGCTTATGGAAACTGATGTTGCCAATACATTGATTAATCTTGGATATAGTTTATATTATTATCAATCAGAAGGAAAAACAGAGATTAATTTTGTGATTCAAAATCGTATGGGGGAAATAATTCCTATAGAAATATTAAATATGAATTTATCTAAAGCCAAAGCTTTATCACTTTTTATGTCAAAATTTAAGGTATCTACACCAATTCGAATTACTGAGGATAATTTTTCAAAGAAAAAAAATGTTAGATATATTCCTGTATATGCAACATTTTGTTTAAAAGATTTGTAAGAGGAAGTATGGCAAATATTTAATATACAAAAGAAAGAGACAGAGATACTGCAGCATTTACCAGAGAATATAATTATTGAAATACTTACCGAAATAAAGTTTAATTTTAATTTATGCATAAATTTATAAAATAAACATAAAATAGTAATGGTGATATAATGAGATTTAAGAATAATAAAATGATTATGATTATAAAATCCGTTGCTATTTTTTTATCTTTATTTTTATTTAGCTTTGGTTATCAAAAATTTCCTAATTTTTTTACATCTCTTATTTTTCCTGTTAATGAATCTTTATTTGAACATTTAAAAATGATTTATACTGCTGAAATAATAATTAGTTTAATTATTTATATTATATTAAAAATTAAAAATATTAAAATTAATAATTATTTTTTGGCACTACTTGTTTCTACCATATTTAATATAGGACTATTTTATTTAATATATTTACCAATTTATAATCGATTTGGTCAAAATTTAATATATACTATGATTTTATATTTTATTACTTTATCTATAAGTCAATATCTTTTTTATTTAATTACTTTAAAAAATCATAATTCTTTTTATAATATTTTATCTATTATAATTATTCCATTTTTATGGATAATTCTTATATATTTTACTTATAATCCTTTAGAAACAAAATTTTTCTTTGATCCTATTAAAGAAATATATGGAATTCCAAAACAAAAAGCATAGTTGCTTTTTTTTTTAATTATGATATGATAATATCCTTGAAAAGAGGTTGAATTATGGAAACGGTAGAAGTAATGTGTCCGAGAAGTATTGATTTAACATCAATTGATGCTATAAATAATAAATTAAAAGATAATGCTAAATTTCTTTTAGAAACCATTGATATATATGATTCTGTTGTAATAAAAGAAGAAGTTAGAAAACAAATAGGTTTAGTAATTATATCTAATGAAAATTTAAATAAATCATTTCAAGAAACAATAAAAAGAGTAATTAATATTTTTTTTCAATATACAAATTTAAAAATTAGAGATATTTATATTAATATAAATTTAAATTCTTTAAAATATTTAAGAAGTGAAGAAAATGTTTTATCTGGTTTATTAATTGGATTAAATTTATATTTTAAAACTAATTTAACAATGCATGAATTAATTTTTTTAGCAAATAAAGTTAATCGATTAATTTCTTATTATTTAGTTGGAGGTTATAAAAAAATTGATGTTGATGGAAAAATATCTAATATAGGTGAAAATTTATATTCTAAGTATTATTTGTTAGAACCTAAAATTGAAATGACAAGCGAAGAGAAAGAAAGAATTAAAAATTTTTTAAATCAGTATCCTAATATAGAATATGGATTTCAAGATATTTACTTTATTGCAATAAAGTCAAATATATCTTCAATGATTCCAATTTCATTAAAAAAAGAATTTAGTAATATAGGAATTTATACTATAAATAATGTAAAAAATCATAAAGTATTAGCAAAATATTTAAAATAAACAATAAGAGTTGTTTATTTTTTTTTAAACTTATGATATGATAATAAAGTAAGATTAGGAGGAGATATGAAAAATCCTAAAACCATTATTATAATTGTTGTAGTTGGGTTTATTTTTATTATTGGAATAATATTTTTTATTTACCGAAAACTTCAAAAGAAAGCTATGTTAAAAAAAATAAATAATTTAGATGTACTTTGTAATGAAATTTTATCTATTCCTCTTCAAAATGAGATAGATAAAGCATATACTTATGCTAAAGGAGAGCAATTAGAAGAGAAAATTAATCATTATCAAAAAACATATGAGAATTTAAAAAGTGTATCATTTAAAGAAATAGAAGATATGATTACTGAACTTGATTTTATTGTTAATAATAATCGAAGATTAGAGTTTGCAGAAAAATATACTTTAGTTGAATTAGAACTTGCTAAAAATCGTTACTTAATTAATCATATGATTGAAGAGATAAAAGAATTAACTTCTTATGAAGATAAATATCGAGGAATTATCATTAAGTTAAAAAACAAATATCGAATTTTAGAAAGAGAATTTCAAAGTAATAAAGATTTATATGGAGTATTTGTTGATACTATTAGTATGCAATTTGAAAATATTGAAAAAAGATTTTCTGATTTTGAAGCTGTTATTAATGAAAATTTATATAATGAAGTAGTACTAGTCGTCCATTCTTTAGAAGGTATGATAGATCATATTGGTGTGGTTATTTTAGAACTTCCTGATATTTTGGTTCTAGTTAATGATTTAATTCCATCTAGGTTAAAAGAACTAGAAAGTGTAAGAAATAATATGGCAAGTGAAGGATTTAGTCTTAATTTTATGAAACTTGATTATAACATAAAAGAAATAGAGAGAATAGAAAATGATATTGTAGACAGATCTAAAGTTTTAAATATTGATAATAGTTTAATTGAATTAAAAACCATTTTAGAATTTTTAGATTCATTATTTAAAGATATAGAGAAAGAAAAAATTTATCGAAAAGATTTTGATACTACTTCAACTTCTTTTAATGAAAGATTAGCTAGTGTTAAAAAAACTTTACATGATATGAATAATCAATTAGAGGATATTAAAGTATTATATGGATTAAAAGAAGAAGATTTAAAAGATTTAGAAAATGTTGGTTCTGAATACAACGAACTTGTAAAAAATTATCGTTCTTTAATTAGAAAGGTAAAAAAACAAGATAATTCTTATGGATTATTTAATAAAACCTTAAATGAACTTGGCATGGTTTTAAAGAAAATTGAAGATAATTTAGATTTAACTTTAAAGAGTTTAGGTAGTATGCAAGATGATGAAGAAAGAGCAAGAGATCAATTAGAAGAGGTTCAAGAATTATTAAAAAGTTGTAAGAGAGAAATTCAAAGCGTAAAAATACCAGTTGTCGCTAATAATTACTTTATTGAATTAAGTGAAGCAAATGAAGCTATTTTAGAAATAATAAAAGAACTTGAAAAGAAACCAATTATTATAAAAACATTAAATACTAGAGTAGATACAGCAAGAGATTTAGTATTTAAGTTATATAACACAACTAAATCTATTGTAAATAATGCATATTTTGCTGAAAATTTAATTGTTTATGCAAATAGATATCGAAATACAAATGATGTTAATAAAATCTTGAATAAAGCAGAAATTATGTTTTATAAAGGAAATTATGATGGTTCTTTAAAATTAGTTGTAGATATGTTAGAAAAATATGAACCTGGCATTAAACAAAAAGTTAATGAGATAATTGGATAGGATAAAAATTATGGAAAAGAAAAAAATAATAATTATATCAGGAATAATTGTTACATTAATAATATTAATGGCATCAGCATTTGCCTTTTTTACCTATTCAAAAAGTCGAGAAGCATTTACTTTAACAAGTAATAATATAACAGCAACATTTGTTGGTGGAAGTAATCAAATA
>ONSF01000072.1 GCA_900320425.1 uncultured Eubacteriales bacterium
ATCAGAATTAACAGGAACCTATACATGTTTAAGTGGAGAAACAAGTTGTACAACTTTATATTATGTAGGACATTATCAAAGTGCAACCCAGGCTAGTACAGCAAGTTATACAATAAGAGATAATGACCATTACTCAGAAATTGGATCAAGTGCCTATAATGCTTATAATGAATCACCATACTTAGTTGGTTATATGTATAATAAAGCATATTTATATGCAAATAATGCCAAAAGTGGAAATCATTATGCTAATTCAGTAACTTATTCAAATGGAGTTTATACCTTAGTAAATCCAACGGAAGATGTAGCCAGTGCCGCAACTCCAGGTAAACAATATGTATGTGATGGAGGAGAAACAATAAATGGAGACGTAATAACATGTCAAACCCCAAAAGTAAGATTTTATTATTATAATAATTATCATGTAGTATTAGAGCAGGGTGATACAAATCCAGTATATGCAATGTTAAATGGAAAGACCCAAGGAGAAACAGAGGACGCAGATATAAATAAATATAATTCAGCCATCAAAGGATTAATAGATAACTGGTATAAACAAAATATAGATAGTTTGAATGCCAGTGTAAAAGGATTGATAGATACAAGTTCTGTATATTGTAATGATAGAAGTTCAAGTAATAATTACGGAAGCTGGAATAAAGATGCAGCAAATTTAACAACATATTTAAATTTTAAACAATATAGTGAAAATAAAGATTTAAGATGTGAAAATATAACCGATAGATTTGCAGTAGGAAATGAAAAAGCCAATTTAGTTTATCCAGTCGGATTATTAACCGAACCTGAGAGGGGATTAATGGGAAGTACTTATGCAACAAGTGGGCCATCTTATTTGAGCGCTTCTCCTTACCACTTCGAAACCGCCAGTGCTTACGTTCGTTCTGTCAATTCGTCAGGTAATGCGCGCAGCACCAGGGCTCACTATGTTAATGGGACGCGTCCGGTAGTAACACTCTCCATGACAGCTGAGATAGAGGAAGGTGAAGGAACATACGAGAGTCCTTATGTAGTTGGTGATAAGATAGTAAGGTAAATGGACCTGAATAGAACCTTGTAAAATATAGTGTGTAAATTAGAAATTTACATACTATATTTTTTTTAAAAAAGGTAGACAAAAGATAGAATTTATTTTAGAATTAATATAGAATTGGAGATGATTTGATGAACGAGAAAAAATTAGTAGAATTAATTGATCAATATACGGAATTTTTTAAAGAAGAAAAATGGAATTATTCTTTTGAAGAAAGATTAGAAAGAAAAAAATATTATCAAACTTTTAATTATGAAAAAATTATGAATTTATCATATGATGAAATGAAAGATTATTTAAAAAAATTATGGAATGTCTTAGATGTATCTTGTAATAAAATTTTAGATAAAAATGGATTTGATACTTTTAAAGAAAATTTAGCAAGATTATTATATGGGGAAAATGATATTAAAGTAAGATATGATGAATTTCATAATAATATTCAAGAATTTAAAATTTCGGGTATGTCGGAAGTATTGTCTTATAATTATCCCAATGAATTTATGATATGGAATGATAAAATAAAAAAAGTTTTTGAATATTTAGAAATTAAAGATATACCTAAAGAAGTTGATAGTGTTGATTATGATTGGTATAAGAAATTAATTGAATATGATAAAATAATTAAGCAAAAAATAGAAAACAAAATAGGAAATGATTTTGATTTATTAGATGTAGATTATTTTTTAGAATTAACAGCAAGTTGTTATTTAATTGATTACGAAAAATTAAATGATTTTATTTATAACTATAAAAATGAATTTGATACTTTTAAAGAACAAGAGAGTATTAAATGGAGGGCTATTAAGATTTTTCAAGATAATTGGAATATAGATGCTAGTAATTTTATTGAAATGTTTAATGAATCTTTTAAAGGGGCTATTTCTTTATTAAATTATCATAAAGCATATCTTCCTCTTACAATGATAAATCAATTTGCAGAGTATGATGTAGAACGTGTTCGTGGTATGTTTAAAAATCTATTTGATGAAAATCTTGATCTAAAAGATAGATACATTTTCTTTATAGAAGAAGCTAATAAAATATTAAAAGAGATGAATAATGATTCTAAATCAAATCAAGATTTACATTCTATAAGTGTTTATTTATCTTTTAGATATCCTGATAAGTATTATATTTATAAAAATGATATTGTAAAAAAAGTTAGTAAAGCTCTTGGTAGTAGTCTTTATGATAGAACCAATAATTTAGGAAAAGAAAAGTTAGATATTGATATATATTCCAAATATAATTATTTTTGTAATAGTATTTTAAAATTTATTTTAAAAGATAATAATTTATTAAAATTAAATCGTGATTATTTACAAAAAGATTTTTATAATGATTCTAAAAAACATGTTTTACTTTGGGATATATTATATTTTGCTGGACTTAAAGAAAAAGAAAATATTGGTGATAAAGTTAATTATTGGCTTTTCTCAATAAATACAAATAATTTTTCTGAATATGTAGATAATGGATATATTAAAATAGGTTGGGATAAACTAGGAAATTTGATTAAGTATAAAAATGATAGTAGTTTAAAAAATGCTTTAAATAAATATTATCCTAAAAAAAGAAAAAATATTAATAATTATCGAAAAAAAGAGATTGCTGTTATAAATAATTTTGTTCATGAGATAAAAGAAAATGATATTATTATTGTAAAAAATAATGCAAATTATTTATATGGATATGGAGTTTTAAAATCTCGATATATATATGAGAATGGTAAAAATATTTGTAAAGTTAATTGGAATAAAGTAGGAGAATTTGATGCTAGTTCCATGATTTCGGATAATTATTTGGATATGGTTAATATAACTGATTATGATGAAGGTAATTTAGCTAAAAACATGGTAAAATTAATGGAGGAAGGTATGGTAATTAGAAATAAAAACTATAATTGGTTAATAAGTGGTAATGAAGATAAAGTTTATGATTTAAAAACTTGTTTTTTAAATCATGGATGTGTTGAATGGATTCAAGATAATTCTTTTAATGAAAATGATATTATATATATATATTGTTCTGGAAAAACCAAAAAAATTAAATATAAAACAGTTGTTTTAAAAATGAATATTCGATATGTTGATAGAGAAATTAAGAAAAATTATTATTTAGATGGAACGAAAGAAGATCCAAATGCTTTATATATGAGACTTAAATTATTGAGTGAAGTTGATTCGGATTATTTAAATTTAGATAAACTAAGAGAAAATGGATTAATATCAAAAATTCAAGCCCATGAAAAACTAGATTTAAAACCAGAGTTATTAAGTTATATTGAAAAAGTCTTTAAATTATATGATACCAAATATCTTTGGAGTGATATGGATAAAGAAGTGTTTTTAAAAGAAGAACAATATAATGATATTTGTCGATTATTAAATAATAAACAGAACATTATTATTCAAGGGCCACCTGGGGTTGGAAAAACCTATATGATAAAAAAATTAATCTATACTCTTATTGAAAGAGGAGATGATTCACGAATAGAATATGTGCAATTTCATCAAAATTATTCTTATGAAGATTTTGTTAGAGGATATCGACCTACTATAACGGGAGGATTTGAATTAAAAGATGGAATATTTTTAAATTTTTGTAAGAAAATTAGAGGAAAGAATGAAATGTATTATTTTATTATTGATGAGATTAATCGTGGAAATCTAAGTAAGATATTTGGAGAATTATTAACTCTTATTGAAAAAGATAAAAGAGAAGAATATGGAGCCGTTCTTGCTTATCAAAAAAGTGATAATGAAAAAGAATTTACAATTCCTAAGAATTTATGTATTATTGGTTTAATGAATACAGCTGATAGAAGTATTGATTCTATGGATTATGCTTTTAGAAGAAGATTTGCTTTTTATAATATTAAACCTTTATTTGATACTTCAAAATTTATAAATTATGAAACAAATCAAAGTAAAAAGAATCCTAATTTTAAAAAATTAATAGAAGCAATAAAAGATTTAAATCGTGAAGTTATTGCTAAAGATGATTTATTAGGAGAAGGTTTTGCCATTGGACATAGTTATTTTAGTAATTTAGAGGATGTTTCTGATTCTGCTCTTTTAGATATTCTTGATTATGAAATTGAACCACTTCTTAAAGAATATTGGTATTATGATAGACCAGATATTTATAAAAGAGAGATTGAAAAATTACGTGGTGTATTAAATGATAAAAATAAATAATGTTTATTATATGCTTGCATATAGTTATAAAACTTTAAATCCTAAGGATAAAAAGTATTATGCTGAAGAGAAGTTTGATAACATTTATGATTTGTTTGCTGTTATGATAGATCAATGTGTTAATAGACAAATAAGAAGAGGACTCATAAAAGAATATATTACTAAAAATGATAATTTAAAAAGTCTAAGAGGAAAGATTAAAATAAGTGAATCTATTAAAAAAAATACCAAAAGAACCAATTCTTTAATATGTGAGTTTGATGAATATTCTATTAATTCTTATTTTAATAGAATTGTCAAGACAGCAATGCTTTATTTAGTTAAATCAAATAATATAAAAGATAATAAAAAGAAAAAGAATTTATTAAAAAAAATAATATATTTTAAAAATATTGAAGAAATAAAAGAAGTAAAAAAAATTAGATGGAATACTATGACATTTAATAATAAAACTATATCTTATAGGTTTTTAATGGAAATATGTAAATTAATATTAAATGATTTATATATTGGAAAAGATGAAGGAAAATTACAATTTAATACATTTTTAGAAGATAAAGCAATGGCAAACCTTTATGAAAGTTTTATAAGAGAGTATTATAAAGTTAATGAACTTGATTTAAATATTTCTAAAAATAACATTTCTTGGAATTATGATGCAAGTGATGCTATAGGTTTAATTAGCAATGTTCCTTCAATGGAAACTGATATTAGTATTAGTAATTATTATAATAATGATCAGTTAATTATTGATGCTAAGTTTTATACTGATTCTTTAAAAGAACATTTTGATAAGGATTTATTTAATTCTATGAATTTATACCAAATTTATAGTTATGTAAAAAATAAAGATAAAGATAAAGTTGGAAATGTTTTGGGAATGTTATTGTATGCTAAGACTGATAAAGATGAACTTGGATGGACTCAAGTAAATATGGATGGTAATTATTTGGTTATTACTGATTTAGATTTAAATTCTGATTTTAGAATAATTGAAGAAAAACTAGGTGATATTATAAAATGGTATAAAAAAGAAATATCACTTAAGGAATTAGATGAAAAGTATAATAAAAAAATATTTATAAGAGATTAAATTTTAATGATTTACATCTCTTATTTACATAAATTTTTATAAATGATATACTTTTTATACGGAGGATTGATATATATGGGATTATTTAAAAATATTAAAGAATTATTTAAAAAAGAAACTAAAGACGATAAGGATTTAGATTATAAAACCAATCAAGATATTGATAATATTAAAAATACTGATTTAGATAAAGAAAATGAATCTTCAAATATTAATAATATTCAAGAAACGAAAGAAATTAAGTTATATGAAAAAGGACTTAGTAAAACAAGAAATAACTTTGTAGATAAATTAATGAATTTAAATCGTAATACTAAAAAAATAACGGATGAGTATTTTGAAGAGTTAGAAGATATTTTAATTCAAGCAGATATTGGTGTTAATACCGTGTTATCTTTTATGGATAGATTAAAAAAACGTGTAAAAAGTGAAAATATTACAGATTTAAATTATTTACAAGAAGTAATTGTTGATGAACTATTTATTATTTATGTAGATAATTCTATTTTAACAAATAAAATTAGATTTAATGAGTTTGGACCAACAGTTATTTTATTTATTGGAGTAAATGGGGTAGGTAAAACAACCACGATTGGAAAAATTGCTAATAAGTTAAAGAAAACAGGAAAAAGTGTTTTAATGATTGCTGGAGATACTTTTAGAGCTG
Organism: uncultured Eubacteriales bacterium; assembly: GCA_900320425.1. Classification (GTDB taxonomy): domain Bacteria; phylum Bacillota_I; class Bacilli_A; order RF39; family UBA660; genus RUG591. The sequence continues at coordinate 6,015 of ONSF01000072.1, forward strand.
GTGCTACTGAGCAATTAGAAATTTGGGGTAAAAAGGTAGGGTGTGATGTAGTAGCCCATAAAGAGAATAGTGATCCCTCTAGTGTTATTTATGATGGATTAAAAAAAGCCATTGATGATAATATTGATGTTGTTCTTGTAGATACAGCAGGACGTCTTCAAAATAAAATTAATTTAATGAAAGAACTTGAAAAAATGAATAAAGTAATTGGTTCTTTAATAGAAGGTGCACCACAAGAAACTCTTTTAGTAATTGATGCAACAACTGGACAAAATGGGATTAGTCAAGCTAAAAACTTTAAAGAGATTACTAATGTATCTGGAATTGTTTTATCAAAACTTGATGGAACTGCAAAAGGTGGAATTGTACTTGCTATAAAAGAAGAGTTGGATATACCTGTTAAATATATAGGTCTTGGTGAGGGAATCGATGATTTAGAAACATTTGATATAGAAAAATATATTTATGGATTATTTAAGGATATGATGTAAGATGGAAAAGTTAATATATTTAAATAACTTATATGATTTATATGGAGTTTTATTAACTAAAAAGCAACAAATTTATTTTGAAGAATATTTTTTTAATAATTTATCATATGGAGAAATTGGAGAAAAATATGGTATAAGTCGTAATGCTTGTTTTAAACAATTAAAAAATATTGAAGAAAAGTTAGAGGATTATGAAAAAAAATTAAAATTACTATATAAAAAAGAAAAAATAAATGATATAATACTTAATATAGAGGATAAACAAGTATTAGAAGAATTAGAAAGTTTATTTTAAAAAGGGAGGACAATATGTTTGATAAAATAGTGTATATTAGTGATCATGGAGCACATGTTAAGGTTAATGATACCAGAGTAAATATGATTAATCAACATTTAGTGTTCGTGGATGGTGAAAAGCAATTTGTTGGGGAAGTTGAATACGTTCATGAAGATATTATTGAAGCAAGATTTATTGGGGAAATTGTTGATGGTAAATTTCGTGGAGGAATAATTTCTAAGCCTAGTTTAAATTCGACAATTCGTTTAATGGATCCAAATGAAATGATAATGATAACCGGAACGGCTAGTCATGGAAATATGACAATTGGTGTAAGTCCATTTTATGATAATAAACCAGTTTATATGAGTATTAATAGTTTATTTAGTAATCACTTAACAATACTTGGAAATTCTGGTTCAGGAAAAAGTTATGGAACAACAAAACTTTTACAAACACTTTTTCAAACACCAAATTTTTATCCATATAAAGCATCTATGATAATATTTGATAATAATGGAGAATATATTAAAGCATTTAATAATTTAAATCAGATTAATCCTAATTATCACTTTAAAGTAATTACAACAAGTAACTATAATAATTTTGAAAAGTTAAGAATACCAACTTGGCTTCTTAGTATTGATGATTTAGCACTTCTTTTAAGACTTGAAAAAGTTAGCCAATTAACACTTCTTGAAAGAATGATAAAACTTGCTAAAATATTTTCTTTAACAGATGAAATTAGTTATCGTTATAAAAATCATATTTTAGCTAAAGCTATGTTATCAATTTTCTATTCTAATAAGTTACCTGCAACGAAAAGAAATGAAATCTTTGGATTATTCAATAGTTGTACTACAAATGAATTTAATATGGAAGCAGTTGTTCAAGGAGCTGGATACACAAGAAAATTTAGAGAATGTTTTAATGTTGACTCCCAAGGAAACTTTACGGAAAGTATTTTAGTATCAGGTTATATTGCATCGTTTGTTGACCCTGAACTTGATAATTATGAACCAACAACATTCAATAAATATAATTTAGAAGATTTAGAGAAAGCATTAGAATTTACATTAATTAGTGAAAACTGGTTAAATAACGAAAAAACCTATGGAGATGCTATAGCTGTTAAAGTTAAACTTCATTCATTAGTAATTGGAGAAGCGAAAAAATTCTTTGAATATGATAATTTTATTGAAGTTGAAGAATATTTATCTAGTTTAGTAATTCAAAATGGTCAAAAATTTCAGTTATTAAATATTAATCTTGAAGATATAGATGATTCAATTGCAAAAGTTATTGTTAAAATATTTTCTCGTATTATATTTGAATATACGAAAGCATTACAAGAAAGAGCAACAATTCCTTTTAATTTAGTTATAGAGGAAGCACATCGTTATATAAAAAGTGGGGAAGATATTGATTTAATTGGTTATAATATATTTGATAGAATTGCTAAAGAAGGACGTAAATACGGAGTTTTACTTACTCTAATTTCTCAAAGACCAGTAGAACTTTCAGAAACGGTTATGTCTCAATGTGCAAACTTCTTAATATTTAAAACAACTCATCCACGAGATATCGAGTATATCAGTAAGATGGTTCCAAATATTACAGAAGAAATTGTTGAAAAACAAAAAGCTTTACAACCAGGATATTGTTTATGTTTTGGAGATGCTTTTAAAGTTCC
>ONSF01000109.1 GCA_900320425.1 uncultured Eubacteriales bacterium
AACCTTTTTTTCTTATCCTAATTTCTAAATTTAAAAGAATTTTCAATAACATCAAGTCCATTTATTTTACATAATTCTTGTTGCAAAATATAATAAGGAACCTTTCGATCAGCAAAAACTAATAATTCAGGAATTGCTTCTAAAATAGGAGTAATATATGCATATTTATCTTCTCTATTATAAATTGAATTAAATTCTACATATTCACATCTTTTAATTTTTCCCGATGATATTTTTTCAAATAAAATTCGATGATTAAAAATATCAACTAATTTTATATTATATGTTTTTTCATATCTTTGATTTCCGATGGGATTAACATTTATTATTTCAATTTGTTTAGCAAAAAAAGAAATATTTCCATAAGAATATACAAAAACATTTGAAATATCAATTTTAGGATAAGCATCCTCTAACACTTTTTTTAGAACTTCTAATCTTTGACGTTCTAAAGAAAGCTCTAATTTTAACTTTTCTAATTCCTGTCTTTCTTTTTCAATTTTTTTACCATCAAACATGATATTATCTATAAATATTTATCTTCTAATAGAATTATTAGAAATTTTTATTCCATTCATTCTCCATAATTGTTGTCTTAATACATAACTTGGAACCATTCTATCAGAGTATAACAATAAATTAGGAATCATTTCAATAATAGGTGTTAGATATGCATAATTATTTTCTCCGTTAAATTCTTCGTTAAGCCCCATATATATTTTTCTATTACTCTTTATATCCGAAAATTCAAATTTAAAAATTATTATCTGACTAAATATGTCAGTTAAATAGAAAAAATTATCTTTTTTTTCAAGATTTACCAAATAAGAAATTTTTCCATAAGTAAATACTTGTACTTTAGAAATATCAATTTTTTCTTCCTTTTCTTCTAATATTTCTTTGATTTTTTCAAGTTCCATCTTTTCTTTAATAATTTCTTCTTGTATTTTTTCAAGTTGTCTTCGTCTTTTTTCTAATTTTATTCCTTCAAACATCAAAACCATCTCATAATTCTATCTTTTTTCTAAATTTATTTCAATTTTTGTTTTATCAATATTTACTTCTTTAAATTCAACACCACATTCTTTAAACATTCTCTTACTTGCTTTAACTGAATCTGTTTCACATAAATTTCCATTTTTATCTTTAAACTTATCAGATAAAAATATAACTTCTTTAATTCCAGCTTGTATAATTAATTTAGCACATTCATTACAAGGAAATAAATCAACATAAATTTTAGAATTTTCAAGTTCTTTTCTTGTTCCACGATAATTAAGAATAGCATTCATTTCAGCATGGCATACATATGCATATTTGGTATTTAACATATCACCATCTCTTCCCCATGGAAAGTTTGAATCTGAAAATCCATTAGGTGCTCCATTATAACCAATTGATAAAATTCGATTATCAAGTCCAACAATACATGCACCAACCCTTGTTGATGGATCTTTACTTCTCATTGATGATAGTTTAGCAATTGCCATAAAATATTCATCCCAATTTAAATAGTCTTCTCTTTTTTTATTTAGATTCTTCATATAATACTCCTTCCAAACATAAATTATCTAATTCATTTATTTTAATTGTTACCATTGTATTACTAGGTATATATCCTTTTATCTTAATCTTTAAAAAATTTTCGGTATGACCATAAGAATAACCATCTTTATAATTTTCAATTAATACTTCACCCTTTGTTCCTAAAAACTTTTTCATATAATTAATTTCTAACTCTTTACTTAATGTTGTTAATACTTTAACTCTTTCTTTTTTTGTCTTTTCATCGATTTGACATTCCATATGTTCTGCAACTGTTCCACTTCTTACAGAAAAAGGAAAAACATGAAGCTTTGAAAATTTTATTTTCTTGATAAAATTCACTGTCTCATAAAATAATTCTTCCGTTTCAAAAGGAAAACCTACAATAACATCAGTTGATATTGAAATATCAGGTCTTATCTTTCTAATCTCTTCAATCTTTTTTTCATAGTAATTTGTTAAATATTTACGATTCATTAATTTTAAAATTGTGTCACTTCCTGATTGCAGTGGAATATGCATGTGATTAACAATAATATTTTCATTTTTTAAAACCTCTAAAAACTCATCATTTAATTCAGTAATTTCAATTGAAGAAATACGTAGTCTTTTTAGTCCATTAATCTTGCAAATTCTTTTTAATAGAGACGGAAATGTTGTATCTAAATCACTTCCATAATGTCCGGTATGAATTCCCGTTAAAACAATTTCTTTATAACCATTTTTAACAAGAGTTGTAATTTCTTCAATAACTTTATCAGGATTTTTACTTCTTTGTCTTCCTCTAGTATATGGGATAATACAGTAAGAACAAAAATTTTCACATCCATCTTGAATTTTTACATAAGCCCTTGTATGTTCATTCATCGATTCAATAAACATATCTTCAAAGCACTCATCAAAATTATCATATAATAATTTCTTTTTTTGATGATTTTTAATATATTCTTCAACAAGCTCGACAACTTTTGATTTATCTTTATTTCCAAGAATAATACTAACCCCATCTTCCATATAATCTTTATGGGCTTCAATCATACATCCCATAACAACAATGATAGCATCTTTATTTTCTCTTATTACAGAACGAATTATTTTTCTTGATTTAGCATCACTTGTGTTAGTAACACTACAAGTATTTACAATATATATATCACTCAAAGAATCAGTTATTTCATAGCCTTTTTCTTTAAATTTTGATAAAACATATTCTGATTCATAAGCATTTACTTTACATCCCAATGTTACTGCTCTAACTTTCATTTTATCTCTTTCTCCACAAATCTATTTTTTTAACAATACAACTATCTTCTCTTTTGGTTTTACCACTGTAATATTCATCTCTTCTTTGTTTCATCATAGAAAAAATAGCAACCATTTGTAAATTAATAAAACAAGCAATATCATCTTTTGTATATCCATCTTTTAATTGATATTTAAAATCTTTAAATTCAATTACTTCACTAATCTCTTTCATTTTTAAATCGTTTCGATTAAATTCTATTCCAGATTTAGCAAGTAGTTTAATAAATCTTTCTATAATATGATGTGTTAAATCAGTTTCAAAAACAAAGTAAGCACTAGCAATAATTTGATCAAACATCTAATCACCTCTTAATAAAGTATATTATAAATGAAAAAGAAAAATCATTCAAGATTCTTCTTTAATTCATTTAAAATATTTAAGAATTCATTAGTTTTTCTTATTTCTTTTTCAAGTTTTTCTAAATTAGCCGTATTTTCCAGTTGTATTTCATTTAAATTTTGCGTTTCAACTCCTTCTATTGGAGAAAGATATGGACTACTAGAAAACTCTTTTTGATAAGCATCTTCAAGTGAAACCTTTGTCATTTCTTGTTCTACTTTTTCGCTATTGTATTGGCTTATTACTTCATGAAGTGAAATAGGTTCATCTCCATTATCGGCTTCAACAATGTTTAATTCTTTTGTATTTTCAAGTAATTCTTGATAACTAATAATTGCATTCTCTTCTTCCATTGCTTCTAAACTAGTAATTGTATCTTCTAAAGATTTAGGATGCATTAATTCTTCTTCTACTTTTTTTAATTCTTCTTGAGCATTAAGTTCATCTTTTTTTTCAACGTTTATTGTTTCAACTAAAAAAGTCTTTTCTTTTTTTATCGGAACTATATCATCTTCAAATTCCATAATAAGTGGTTCTACTTCACGAACTTTAACCTCTTTTATATCTTCTTTAATAGAATTTCCCTCAACATCTCTTAAAGTAACAACCAATTTTTTCTCATTTTCACTCATTAAAGTAGATTTTTGTTCATAAGCCTTTTCTTCTCTTTTATTATCAATATTTTCTTTTAAAAGATTATTTTTATCATCCATTACTTCTTGAAAACGTTCAATTTCATCATTTTCTTTCTTTCTTTTATCAAGAATGGTAAGAATTGTAAAAATAATTACTAAAAACAACAATCCTCCTATTATAGATCCCATAACAATTATTTCTTTTTCTGTGAATAAACTAGTGAGTAAACTCATAAAAATCACCTCTCATATTCATAATTTATCATACTAAGTGCAACAATTCCTGCTGTTTCAGTCCTAAGAACTAGATTACCTAAAGAAACACTAATAAACCCATGTTCTATAAATCTCTTTTCTTCAATACTCGTAAATCCACCTTCAGGACCTATTACTATAATCATAGTACCACAAGTTTTATAGTTTTGCAAAACATATTTTAAGGTAGTTGACACTTCATTGACAGTACACAAAAGTTTTAAATCATATTTTAGTTTTAAAACTTCCTCTATATCCATAACCAAGGATACCTCAGGTATCTTATTTCTTTTAGACTGTTCACTTGCTTCTTTTACAATTCTTTGCCACCGATCTCTCTTTTTTAAAAAATCTTCCTGGCTACATTTAATAATACTATTTTTTACTTTTAAAGGAATAAATCTATGTGCCCCAAGTTCAGTACATTTTTGTAAAACTAAATCCATTTTACTTTCTTTAACTAAACTTTGACAAATTGTAACTTCAACATCCATTTCATTATATGTATTTAGTTTTTCTTTTATTTCTACTATAACAGGATCTAAATTAATAATTTCACATATATAAACTTCTTCTTTAAATATAACTTCAATTAATTCTCCAATATTCATTCTCATAACCGTTTTTATATGATAAGAATCATCTATTCCTAATTTAAAACAATTATCTTTTTTTTCATTAACAAAATATCTTTGCATAAAATACCTCTTAATTAATTATAAAACGTATTAAAAAAATAACAAGAGAAAATTAATAAATTTACATTAATTACTTGTTTACTGTCTCTTAAAATATTTATTTAAATAATCTTTTTCATCTTGAAAATCAATATAATGATTTCTTTCTTTATAGAAAGAATAAATACTTTTAGAAATAGATATCTTAGAATATTTAAATTGATATAAGTATCTCTCTACTAAAAATCTTTCATAACAATATTTAATATCTTTAATACTTTTAATAACTTTAAAAACTAAGAATATACTCATTAAAAATAAATTTAAATTTAAATAATTAAAAATACAAAAAATTATTAATAAAAGAATAGTTATAAAGGATATTGCAACACATATATAAAAACTTGTTAAGTAAGTAAATATTTTATTTAATAATAAATTGATAAGTCTTCCACCATCAAGAGTTAAAATAGGAAGTAAATTAAAAATTAGAATACTTAAATGATATGTTTTTATATAACTATAATTAAAAAAAATAGATAAAAGAAAATATGTAATTATTTGAAAAAAAGGACCTGCTAATAAGATAATAATCTCTTTTAAAATACTACTATTTTCTAATTTATCAAAAGTAGTTATCCCTCCATATGGATAAAAAGTAATTTTCAATAGTTTCCAGTGAAATAAAATTCCAACTATGGCATGACCTAATTCATGAAAAAAAAGAAGAAGGAAAACAAAGGTAAATTCTTTAAACATACCAGCAAAAAGTATTAAACCTAAAAAAAGATATAAAGAAATATCAAATTTAATCTTTGATATAAGTTTCAAAATCTAAATATTCTCCATTTTTTTGAAAAACTAAATATAAAAAATTATCTTTGGTTTCACCTATAAAATCTCCACTATTAACATAATCATATAACTTTCCATTAATATTAGATATATTTCCATACCAAATATCAACACCATCTATTCCCTCAACTATCAAAACATTTCCATATAAATCCATTTCTCCAATATAAACAATAATTCCTGATTCAATAACCGGAGTAAGATAAGAATTACTTACTTCTAGTTTATATCCATCATGAAATTTATTATAAGTTTTATATTCTAATTTTTCTTTAAATACTGGAGCTACTTCTTCAGTTTTATAACTTGGTAATACAGAACCAAAGTATTTATTATATAAATCATTAATATATGCAAATGAAAGATTATCTTTAAATACTTTTTTATCCATGAAATTTTTAAAATCGTCATTTTTTTTCATTATTATTAGCAAACTTATTCCCAAAATAACACAAATCAAAATTTTATTTAAAAATCCCATTAATTTATTCTTATAATTTTTCTTTTGGTTATTTTCTTTTTTTGTTAAATATTTACTTATATTTTCTTTCATATCTCATCAGTAAAATATATGATTAAAAAGAAAAAAAAGACTTTAAAATTAAGTCCTATTTCGAATAATTTTTTCTAAGTTATGAAAAATATCATAACTACCACCAGCAAGAAGTCCTGATACAAGTATTGAATTTTCAAAGTCTTTAGTAATAATCCATTCAATGATTGCAACAATTAATCCTATAAAAATATTTTGAAGTGGAATAAGTTCATTTTTAATAAAGGTACTTTTTTTAGATAAATATCCAAAAATTAAAGTAACAAAGAATGTTACCATAGCAATAATATCGCTTGATGGCATAACTCACCTCAGTTAATAGTATTCTTTACAAATAAAAATATAACAAAAAAACCTTGAAAATCAAGGTTTAAATACTAATTGGTGGAGCATAGCGGGATCGAACCGCTGACCTTCACGGTGCAAACGTGACGCTCTCCCAGCTGAGCTAATGCCCCAACATAAC
>ONSF01000063.1 GCA_900320425.1 uncultured Eubacteriales bacterium
ACTATTGATGATTTAAATAAATCATAAAATACTTTTTGTCAAATTATGTGTTAACTAGTAGAAAAATAGATATTTATATGATAATATTAATTTGTACATAGATATTGATTAAAGGAGGATAGAATGAAGTTCTTAAAAATTAATGTCAAGGTACTATTGATTTTATGCTTATTTAGTGGAATTTTATTTTTAAGCACAGGATGTGGAGATAAAGATAAAACTGAGGATACTAAAAATAACGAAACTAAACAAGTAGAAGATAAGAAAAATAATAGTGGTAGTAGTGAAAGTAATGAATCTAATACTAAAACAGATAATAATGGTTCATCAACAACAGATGCAACAAAAGAGTCTTCAGAAACTAAAAAAAATGATACTACAGATTATTCTGTTTGGGTTGCAAATACAACTATTAATACCAATAAAAATCAAAGAAGTTACAAAGTTATTTGGGGAGATACTTTATGGTTAATATCAACAGCATGGGAAGTTCCATATCAAGAAATAGCAGCATATAACCATATACCAAATCCTGATTTAATTTATGTAGATCAAATTATTTATAATCCTTTATTTAAATAAGTAAAAATCAATTACCGAAAAGAACTATAATAGTTCTTTTATTTTACAAAAAAAAATAATTTTAGTATAATGAATTTGGGTGGTTTTATGTTTAAAGAAGAAATTAATGATCAAATTATTAAAAAGATAGAATATGATTTTTCTTTTTTTAGAGAATATTTGGTTATTTATTTAAATTTACTTATGAAATTTTATGATAATATAAAAATAAGAGAAAAACTTAATAATTTTATAAAAGACTATTATCATTACTCTTTTTTAGAATATAAATTGTTATTACAAATAAAATCTTTAAAAAATGAAATAATGATAGAAGAATGTAATAAAATTTTATTAGAATTAGATGTTTTATTTCAAAGACATTTTCAATATAATGAATATATTTATAATTCTTTCCAAGAAGCAATTGAGGATAGAAATATAAATCGTGCCTTTGTTATAAAAAGAGAATTTGAATCTCTACCTGAGAAAAAAGATAGTTACATAAAAAGGATATCTAGGTGATTTATGAAAATAGGAAATGTAGAAATAAAAGGTAAAACTGTTTTAGCACCTATGGCTGGAATTTGTAATAGTGCATTTAGGCGAATTATAAAAGAAATGGGATGTTCTTTAATATATGCTGAAATGGTGAGTGATAAAGCTATTTTTTATGGTAATGAAAAAACTAAAGAAATGCTATTTATGGAAAACATTGAACGACCTATTGCTCAACAAATATTTGGAAGTGATAAAGATTCTTTTGTTGCAGCAGCCAAATATATTGAAAAGACAATGCACCCTGATATTATTGATATTAATATGGGTTGTCCAGTTCCAAAAGTAGCTGTTAAAAGTCAAGCCGGAGCAGCTCTTCTTAAAGACCCTGATAAAATTTATGAAATTGTATCAAGTGTTGTAAAATCTGTCTCAGTTCCTGTTACAGTTAAAATAAGAAGTGGATGGGATAAAGATTCCATTAATGCCGTTTTAGTTGCTAAAGTATGTGAGAATGCTGGAGCAAGTGCAATTACCGTTCATCCAAGAACAAGAAGTCAAGGTTATTCTGGAAAATCCGATTGGAATATAATTCGAGATGTTAAAGAAGCTGTATCAATTCCTGTAATTGGAAATGGTGATATTACTGATATTTATAAAGCTAAACAAATGCTTGATGAAACTAAATGTGACTTGATTATGATAGGAAGAGGAGTACTTGGAAATCCTTGGCTTATTCGAGATATTAATGCATATCTTTTAGATGGAACAATACTACCTAAGCCTACTAAAAAAGAAAAGGTTGATATGTGTTTAAAACATTTAGAATATCTTTCAAAAATAAAATCAGAAAAAATTGCTTGTTTAGAAATTAGAAATCATATAGCTTGGTATTTAAAAGGAATAGAAGGAGCAAAAATAATTAAAGAAAAAATATATCAAATGACAAAGATATGTGATATAATATCTCTATTAAATGAATTTAAGGAGGGATTAGATGAGGCCAGTTAGTTATAAAAGAATACTTGCTTATATTTTAGATATTATGATTGTAACAGTAGTAGCAACATTTATAACCATGGTTATTCCAAAAAATAATAAATATGATGAATCATTAGAAAAATATACAACATTATTAAATGAATTTACAAATGAGTCTATAAAACAAGAAGAATTTTTGAAAAAAAGTAATGATGTTGTTTATACTATGAATAAAGAAAGTGTAGATGTCACGATTGTAACTTTAGTTTTAACAATAAGTTATTTTGTAGTATTACAATATTTTTTAAATGGTCAAACTATTGGAAAAAAAGTTATGAAACTTCAAATAATATCAAGTGGTAATAAAAAATTAACAATGAATAATTATTTAGTTAGATCATTAATTATTAATTCAGTATTAATGAATTTAATTGGAATTATAACAATTTTATTTTTAAATAAGAATTTATATATAAAAGTAAATGATATTATAACTTATTTATTTGGAACAATTTATATTGTAACATTTGCTATGATTTTATTTAGAGAAGATAAAAGAGGACTTCATGATATTTTAGCAAATACCAAAGTAATATCTTTAGAAAATGCATTGGATGAAAATAAACAAGAAGAAATAATAAAAGATGAAGACAGCAAGTTAAAGGATGTCGAAGTAATTAAAGAACATCACATTTAAATATAGTAGAAATACTATATTTTTTTATCCACATTCTTGGTGGATAAAATATTGAAAATATGATATATTATAGGTAATAAAAAGGAGAAAAAAATGGAACTAAATGAATTAAAACAAGAATTACTTGAATTAAAAGCAAAAGTTATGGAACTTTGGGGGTTACTTTGACATTCCAAAGAAAATTGAAAGAATAAAAGAATTAGAAATTATTACCAATAATGAAAATTTTTGGAATGATAAAAATAATGTTGAAATAGTTATGAATGAATTAAATAATTTAAAAGAAATTGTTCATAATAATACTGAAATAAAAGAAAAAGTAGATAATAATTTGGAACTTATTGAAATATTAGAATTAGAAATGGATCAAAGTGTTTTAGAAGACATTATTAAGGAAATACCAAATTTAAAAAAAGAAATAGCTTCTTTAGAACTTTTAACTCTTTTAAATAATCCTTATGATAAAAACAATTGTATATTAGAACTTCATGCTGGTGCTGGGGGAACAGAGGCGTGTGACTGGACGAATATGCTTTATCGAATGTATTTAAGATATTTAGAAAAAAATCATTATAGAGTAGAAATAATATCCTATTTAGAAGGGGAAGAAACGGGAATTAAAAGTGTATCTTTAAAAGTTGATGGAAATTTTCCTTATGGATATTTAAAATGCGAAAAAGGAGTTCATAGATTAGTGAGACTTTCTCCATTTGATGCCAATAATAAAAGACATACTAGTTTTGCAAGTGTAGATGTAATACCAGAATTTAGTGATAATATTGATGTTAAAATAGATGAAAAAGATTTAAAAATTGATGTATATCGAAGTAGTGGAGCAGGAGGACAACATGTAAACACGACTGATAGTGCAGTTAGAATCACACATTTACCTACAAAAATTGTCGTGTCATGTCAAAAAGAGAGAAGTCAGATTCAAAATCGTGAAGAAGCTATGCGAATGCTTAAAAGTAAATTAAAAGTATTAGAACTTGAAAAGCAAAATCAAGAATTACAAGAGGTTAAAGGAGAAAGTCTTAATATAGAATTTGGTAGTCAAATAAGAAGTTATGTAATGCATCCATATTCAATGGTTAAAGATCATAGAACTGGATATGAAACAAGTAATGTTTTAAAAGTTTTAGATGGAGAAATTGATGGCTTTATTGAAGCTTATTTAAAATTAAATGCAAAGAAGTAGAAATACTTCTTTTTTAAAGGTGATTTATGAAATATAGAACTTATTTATTATTAATAATATTATTATTAATTGCATCAATAAATTTTAATTTATTTTTAAAACCTCTTCATTTAGTATGTGGAGGTACTCAAGGAATTGCTATTATTCTTCATGAGTTTATGTCGCTTTCATATTCAAATATTATTTTGATAATAAATATAATAATGCTTTTATTAAGTACTATTTTTTTAAATAAAAAAACAACTTTTGGAACTCTTCTTGCAACATTAATATATCCATTCTTTGTTAAATTAACAAGCTTTATAAATATAGAAATATCTTCTATTGTTATAAATATTATTTTATCAGGAATATTTTCCGGAATAACAAATGGATTCATTTATAAATTAGGTTTTACAGCTGGAGGAATTAGTTTAATTTCCCCAATTATTAATAAATATACTAATATTTCTATTGGAATTATCCATTTTTTTATTAATTTTATTATTTTATTACTAGATTTGTTATTATTTGGAATCAAAAATTTTTTTTATTCATTTATAGTAATTTTACTAAATTCATTTACAATTCAAATTATTCTTTTTAAAAAAAAGATTATGTGATATACTTAACTATGATAAGGAAGTGTCACTATGGAAAATGATGAAAGAGAAAAAATTATTCAAGAATTTTTAAAACAAGAAAACATTGATAAGGAAGAGAGAAAAATAATTATTAATTTATATTTATTTTGTAAAAAATTAGATAAATTTCGTGATACTTTAAAAAATAATAATCAAGAAATATTTCAAAAGCTTGAAGAGAAAATCTATCAAGGAGAATCAAATGAACCAATAACCGATATAGATAAAATTAATCTTGAAATATTATATTATCAAAGTCTAAAAAATCCACATAATTTAATAAAATTAAATAATATTAAAGAATTAATTTATAACAAAAAAAATAATTTATCTAAGAAAGATATAAATTTATTAAAAGAAAAGATTGTTGAATTACAAATTTTAAATAATAATGACATTACTTTCTATAATTCATCTTATGATTTATTAGATAAAAAACTTATTAAAATAAAAGAAAAAATAAAAAGAGGTTAATATGGAGAAGTATACAAAGTTATTTAATTACATTAAATCAGAAATTGATAGAAGTACACTTGGTTATGACATAAAAAGATTAGAAACTGATTTAAAGTTATATGAAAGAACTTATAATGCTTTAGAAAATAATATAGCAAGTGTTAGTATTGATGTAATTTATAATTTATTAAAAAATACAGAAATTTCTTTAAAAGTAGAAGAATATATTAAATACTTAAAAGTATTAATTGATTTAGAAATTGAAAATTTAACCATTGAAGAAAATGATATATTAGGTTATAAAATATCTAAATCTTTAATTGAAATAAAAGAAAAATTAATGGATAAAATAAATAAAATAAAAGTGCTTCTTGCACATAATATTAATTTAAAAGAACAAAATTTAATTCAGTTTGAAAAATATTTATCATATTTTGATATTTCTACAGACTCTTTAATAAAGCCAATCTCATCAAGTGATTTAAAAGAGTTACTAGAATTTATTAAAAATAGTTCATTAGATAAGGATGATGTTTTTGATTTAATTTTAAATATTACTATAGATAATAAAATATTACAAGAAAAAAAATTAAATTCCAAACTTCTTCAAGAACTTACTAAAACGTTAAAAGAAAAAAGTCGTCGAGCCAAAAGAAATCAAGAACAAATAGAAACAACAACAAAAGATATCGAAGAAGTTGAAGAGCCAAGAGAAGAGTCTTTTATTGTTGAGGAGACTAAATTAACAGAGGAAGAAGAAGAAAAATATCAAAAAATAAAAGATCTTTTTGATATTATAAAATCTCAAAATCTTATCGAAACAGGTGAAATGGATGCCCTTAAATTAATAGATAATGATGATAAATATAATTTTAATATAAGAAAAAATTTATGTGAATCAGAACCTAGTTTTAGTATTTGGAGATATATCTATCTAGATTTAAAACAAAATTTTAGTATTGAAAATAAGTCTTTGTTTATTAAATTTTATCGTGAAAATAAAGATAATTTTGAAATGATTTTTAATTATTATATAGAACTATATCAAAAAAAATTTATCTCTAAAGAGAATATTCAAGAAATATTACCTAAATTTGATTCTGATATGATTAAAAAAATTAGATTTTATAATGATAGTATTTCAAATTTATCTATAAAAAGAAAACAAATGTTAATTTATGCTGATTATACTTATATGGAATATGGAGAAGATGGATTAAGAGAAAAATATCCTGATATTACTAAACTTGATATAGATTATTATAAAAAATTAGAAGAATTTAAAGAAAATTATCAATTTTATATAGATACTATAAACTTTGAAACAAATGATAAAGAATATGTAGATTATCTAAAAACAATTTTAGAGGAATCAAAAGAAAAAATAGAAACAATAATTTCAGAATTAGAAGAATTGAAAAATCAATTATTTGCTCCTCAAGACTTTAAAAATCAAGTTAGTTTAATTGGTTTTATTCCAGAAAAATCCTCTGATATAAAAAAACAATTAGCTATTGATATTTTAGATTTAAAAAGTAATTATGGTGGACTTAGTTCAGACTTTTTAAAAGAAGATGTAGAAATAATTGATGCTTATTTACTTCATCAAAGATTTTTAGATATGAGTCAAAGAAAAGCAAAAGAAAGGCTTCGTAATGAAAGTGGTAACTTAAAAGAATTTGATGAAGATAAAGCTTATTATAGAGTTAGAGGAGTTCCAGGACATGGTGGAAGAGTACCTTATCTTAAGTTAGAAGTAACAGAATCTAATCGTATTAGATTAGCAGAACACTTTAACATGCCATATTTAGATAGCATCTATGTTATTATTAAATTAGATGGTTCTATAGGAGAAAATAAAAAAACAAAACGAAGTGATAAAGATTATGTAGTTAGAAGTCATGAAGTAGTTCATCAAAATATTGAAAGAATAAAAGAAATTAAAAATATATTTGAAAAAGATTTTACTGATGAAACATTTAAACAAGCAATTAATTATTTAACTATTTCAAATAATGAATATCAAAAATTAAAAGATGAAACTTCTGCTAATACAATTGATACTAGTAATGAATTAGAAAATACAGAAGTAGAAACTGATTCTAATGAAATGGAAGTGGTGGTTACAAATGGTTTATGATGAAATAGTTCAAGTATTAAATAAAATACTTGATATGAAAAATAAAAAAATAAGAGAAATGGAAATAAAACAAGATGAATATAAAAATATTGAAAGATTAAATTTAGAAGAAAAAATTAATCTTATTTTAGAAAATCCTAGAAATTTTTATAAATTGACTCTTTCTGATATAAAGAATTATTTAGAATTAAGTAATAATGAATTAAATCAATTAAGAGTTTATCAAATTTATCAAAAAAATGGAGTAGAACTAGATAAAACTCAAATTATTATGATTCAAAATATATTTTCTAAATTAAAATTTAAAATAGAAGAAAAAAAGAAAGAAATATTAGAACAAAAAGATGATTTTATTTGTTTTAATTTAGAAATTCAATCAATTGAAAGAATTATTAGTAAATTAAAAGAAAATGTATTTTTGAATGTACAAGATATTAATACTTTAGGAAGTTTAATAAAAGCCAATTTACCAATTGATGAAGCAATCCAGGTGATATCCAATTATTCAGTTTTATTAAATTCTAGTTATGAAGAACATCAAATAGGACTTCAAGATTTAGTAGTTCTTACTAATTTAAATTTAGATGATGTTACCTCTTTGTTTAAAGAATTTAATTTAGATTTTAACTCTTTAAAAGGAAAAGCTCAAGAAGAAATCATTTTTTATGGTAATTTGGACAATATGAGGAATATATTAACTTTATTAAAGGATAATAAAATAAATTTATCTTTAAATAAATTATTAGAATCAAGATCTATGCAAATTTCATCTATTTTGACTTTATCTAATTCGAAGATAATTAAAAAAATAATTGATAATATTAAAACTGATATAGGAGATGTAGAAGATCTAGATTATGAAGTAAATAAAATGTTCTCAATTTATCTAAAGAAACCATCAATCTTTATTAAAGGAGTAAAAAAATATCAAGCAAAAAATGGAAAAGGTGGTAAAGAAAGTTCTGAAAGTGATATTTTAGGATCATTCCAAAATTATGAATTAAATAGAGAATTATTTATAGAGCTTGGTGTTTTAAATATTAATAAAATTATGGAAACTTGTCCTTCTATATTTACTCATAGTAATGATAAAATAAAAAATACTGCTAATCAATTTATTTCTTATGGAATTCCTAGTAATATTTTCTTAAATAGACCAAGTTGTTTATTATCCAAAAGTCCACTTGATATTATAGATCAATTTATGGAAGCAGGATATGATTATCATTTTTATGATTATATTATAGGATGTATTTCAGGAACTACTATTTTTGATTTAAATAGTTTAGAATTATATCAATTAATTAATGCTAAAAAGAATAACTGGAAAGTGGTTGGTGGAAGAGGAGAAGATAAAACGATTTTTTATCTTGGAAATGGTAGATTATTTAGAAATGGTAGTATTTTATCAAAGTATTTTAAAACATCATCTATTAATTTAGAATATAAAGAAGAAGAATTTGCAATAGAATCAGAACTAGGTAATATAGAAAGTGATGAGGTATTAAATCATAAATATATTAAGAAGTTAGATGAATTATTTAAAGCAAATTCTATGATTTATAATTTTAATGGAGTTATTATTTCAAGATATAAAGTATTAAGATACTTTGCAACGGCTATAAATAATGGTATTGATACCTTCGACACTTTAACTAAAATTATATTTAAAAATTCAATTATGACACAAGAAGAACATAATATGGTTCTAAGCGAAATAGATGAGAATATTAAAAATATAGGAGATGTACGATGATAGATTTTTTAAACTATGTTGGAATTGATAAAAAAACAATTATGGAAATGAAACAAAGATATACTGAAAGTGATTTATATGATTTAGCAAGTAATCAAGATAATTGTTTAAAAATAATTGAATATTTAAAAAATATAAATATTAAAAATATTAATATTTTATTAATAAATGAACTAGATTTATTCTTATTAACATTTGAAGAAATGATAAAAAAACTTGCTCATTTTAATATTCCAATTTTTGTAGATGCTATTAACAATGATTATTTAGCAATTGAAGAAATCTATAATGTATAGGTGTTAAATGGAGTCTTTGTTATTATTAATTATTTCCATTTTACCAATTTATTTAATAGGAATATATTTATATAAAAAAGATAAAGAGAAAGAACCAACGAAGCTTTTAGTTAAACTTTTTATAGGAGGAAGTATTTCTTGTATATTGGTATTAATTATAACTATACTATTAGGGTTCTTTTTTCCCATTCTTTTAGAAGAAACTAGTAATTTGAATTTTACAGAATTATTTTTTCAAGTTTTTTTTGGAATTGCTTTAATAGAAGAATTTTGTAAATGGTTTATGGTTTATAAAATTTCTTATCATAATCAAGAATTTGATGAGTTTTATGATATTATCTTATATGCAACTTTTGTATCTCTTGGATTTGCTTGTTTTGAAAATATATTATATGTATTCGAAAATGGTATGACTATTGCTTTATTAAGAGCAATTACTGCAATTCCAGGACATGTATTTGATGGTATTCTAATGGGATATTTTTTAGGACTTGCTAAATTAAATACTATTTATAAAAAGGATAATTTACGAAAGAAAAATTTGACTTTAAGTATTTTAATTCCTATGATAACTCATGGAATATATGACTTTTTAATCTTTTCATTTGTAAAAAGTTTAAATATTATATTTTTTATTTTATTTATAATTTATATGATTATTATGTATATAATATCTTTTAAAAGAATAAAAAAAATATCTTCTATAAATAATAAATTATCTTATCAAAATAATTATTGTTCAAATTGTGGAAAAATAGTAAATAGTTTATATTGTCCTAATTGTGGTACAAAAAATTAATTAAAAAAGTGTGTTTTAAGCACACTTTTTTAATTATTTATAACATGTTAATCCTCGATCATTCATTAAAATAATAAATTCATCTACATAAGTATTTTTTACATTTATACCCATTTGATTAAATACATTTTCATAATTTTTAATTTCAATGGCATTTCCATTACACTTATAGTTTATTTTATCAGATCCTTTAGAGTTTTTATTACTTAATTTATAAACTTCACATACGGCTTTAGCATCGTCTTTAGTTTCATAAATAGTTTTGTTAGATACTTTAACTATTATTTCATTTTCAATTGCTGCTGTAATTTCTTCTTGATAAGTCATTCCTTCCTCTGTAATAATTCCTCTACATAAAATAGTTTGTTTATTAGTAGAATTTCCACATCCTGTAAGTAGTATAATAACTATAAAACAAATCATAAATATTATTAATTTCTTCATTTTTATTTTCCTTTCATTTTATATATTTATTATATATTGTAAATATATTAAATACAATAAATTTTTCTACACTATTTATAAAAAAATTAATAATAAAACGCTAAAAATAATAGGAATTGTTTTTTTTGAAATCAATTAACAAGTGTAGTAATCGGGGATGGAATAACTTCTATAGAAAGTAATCCTTTTTATCTGGTGATAGTCCATATCGAGCATCTAAAGTTACAATATATGTAAGTAATAAATGAAGTATGTGAATAAATATTTTCTTAATTTAAGTCTCTTTTGTTCTCTAAAATTTTTGACTTATAAATAAAAAATAAAATTATTTTTAGTCTTATTTTTACAAATATTTCCTCTTTTAATTTATATTTATTTATGATATACTATTAAAGATTTTTAGAGGTGGAGTATGGATAAAATAATTATAAAAGGTGCAAGAGAAAATAATTTAAAGAATATTGATTTAGAACTTCCCAAAAATAAATTAATTGTTATGACAGGATTATCTGGAAGTGGAAAAAGTAGTCTTGCTTTTGATACTATTTATGCTGAAGGAGAAAGAAGATATGTTGAGAGTTTGTCAGCTTATGCCAGACAGTTTTTAGGAGGATCTGAAAAACCAGATGTTGATAGTATAGAAGGTTTGTCTCCAAGTATTTCTATTGATCAAAAAACAACCAGTAAAAATCCTCGTTCAACGGTTGGAACTGTCACGGAAATATATGATTATTTAAGACTTATGTTTTCAAGAATTGGTGTACCATATTGTCCTAATCATCATATTCCAATTACTAGTCAAACGGTTGATGAAATCGTAAATAAAATAGAAGAAATGGAAGATGGAACTAAATTAATTATACTAGCTCCAGTTGTTGATTCAGAAAAAGGAACTCATAAAGATATTCTAGATGATTTAAGGAAAGATGGATATGTAAGAGTTCGTGTTAATGGGGAAATGTTTGATTTATCAGAAGAGATTAATTTAGAAAAAAATAAAAAAGATAAAATCGATGTTGTAATTGATAGAATTGTTTTAAAAGAGGGAATTCGTACTAGATTATTTGAGTCTATTGAAAATGCTTGTAATATGGCAAATGGAAAAGTATTAGTTAATGTTGTTGGTGGAGAAGAAATCTTATTTTCTACAACTTATGCATGTCCTTATTGTAATTATTCAACTCCTGAACCTGAACCTCGTATGTTTAGTTTTAATGCACCATACGGAGCCTGTCCAGAGTGCAAGGGACTTGGAGTAAAACTTAAAATAGATGTTGATTTAGTTGTTGATTATGAGTTAAGTTTAAATGGAAAATGTATTAAGACATTAAATGATGATCCAGAGTCAATTGAATATAAAAGATTAAAGGCTGTATGTGATTATTATAAAATTGATATGGATAAACCATTTAATAAATTATCTAGAAAGAATCAAAATATAGTTTTATATGGAAGTCCTGATATATTAACTTTTAATATTACAAGTAGAAGTGGTAATGTTACTAAAAATAAAGATTATTATGAAGGAGTTATTAATAATCTTGAAAGAAGATATATGGAAACATCAAGTGAATGGATTAGAGATTGGTTAGAGCAATATATGATAGAACTACCATGTGAAGTATGTCATGGTGCAAGACTTAATAATTCTGTTTTAAATATTTTTATTAATAAAAAAAATATTTATGAAGTAACTTGTATGTCAGTGAAAGAATTAATTACTTGGTTTGATAACTTAAAATTAACTGAGTCAGAACTTAAAATATCTGAACTAGTAGTAAAAGAAATTAAGAATCGATTAATGTTTTTAAAGAATGTTGGTCTTGAATATTTAACATTGTCTAGAATGGCTGGAACTTTATCTGGTGGTGAAGCTCAAAGAATACGTCTTGCTACTCAAATTGGTTCAAGATTAACCGGAGTTTTGTATGTTTTAGATGAACCTAGTATTGGACTACATCAAAAGGATAATGAAAAATTAATCAAGTCTCTTCTTGATATGCGAGATTTAGGAAATACTTTAATTGTTGTTGAACATGATACGGATACGATGCTTGCAAGTGACTATTTAGTTGACATTGGTCCTGGTGCTGGGGAAAATGGCGGATATGTAGTTGCTGCGGGAACTCCAGAAGAAGTAATGAAAAACGAAAATAGTATTACAGGACGTTTTTTAAGTGGAAAAGAATGCATTGATGTTCCGAAAAAAAGAAGAAAAGGGAATGGCAAGAAGATTCAAATTAAAGGAGCAAGTGAGAATAATTTAAAAGATATTGACGTAAATATACCTCTAGGAACCTTTACATGTGTAACTGGAGTATCTGGAAGTGGAAAAAGTAGTTTGGTAATGCAAATCTTAGCTAATGCTTCCATGCAAACAATTTATAAATCTAAAGTAAAACCAGGTCGTCATAAAAAAATACTTGGACTTAATAATTTAGATAAAGTAGTAATTATTACCCAAAATCCAATTGGAAGAACCCCACGAAGTAATCCAGCAACCTATGTTGGGGTATTTGATGATATAAGAGATGTATTTGCAAATACTCGTGATGCTAAAATGCTTGGTTATGGTAAAAATAGATTTTCTTTTAATGTAAAAGGTGGAAGATGTGAAGCTTGTTGGGGTGATGGAGTAAAGAAAATTGAAATGCATTTCTTACCTGACGTGTATATTCCATGTGAAGTATGTCATGGTACAAGATATAATAGTGAAACTTTATCAATTAAATATAAAGATAAAAATATTTCAGAAGTATTAGATATGAGAGTAACAGAAGCTTTAAAGTTTTTTGAAAATCATCCTAAAATAAAAAATAAATTACAAGTTATGGAAGATGTTGGACTTGGTTATGTTAAACTAGGTCAAAGTGCAACAACTTTATCAGGTGGAGAAGCAGGACGTGTAAAACTTTCTAAAGAACTTCAAAAGAAAGCAACCGGAAAAACTTTATTTATTTTAGATGAACCAACAACTGGACTTCATATGGCAGATATTAAGAGACTTTTAGTCATTTTACAAAGAATTGTTGATAATGGTGATACAGTACTTGTAATTGAACATAATCTTGATGTTATAAAAAGTGCAGATTATATTATTGATTTAGGACCTGATGGAGGAGATAATGGAGGATGTGTTGTTGCTGAAGGTACTCCAGAGGAGGTTTCTAAAGTTAAAGAAAGTTATACGGGAGAATTTTTAGCTAAAATTTTAAATTAATAAAAGTAAAAAAATGCAAAGACAATTTACATTATATATAAATTATGTTATTCTTTTATTATAAGGAGAGGAGAAATTAACATGAGTGAAAATATTGACGTTAGAATGTCTAACTATTTAGCTATTGTAAGTAATCCAGAATTAAGAAAACAATTTGATATGCAAACTATTATGGCAATGGAAAAAGCATTAGTTATTTATACTTCAACAACAGCAATTAAATATATTGAAGAATATGAATCAAAAAAGGCAAGTGAAGAAGTAAAAAATGCTTATAAACCATTATCATAATAATAATTTATGTTTAAAAAACCAACAATTGAAAAATTGTTAGTTTTTTTATATAATATTTTTGGTGATTTTATGAACCCTATAGCACTTGATTTAGGTTTTATTGAAATATATTGGTATTCTATTACTATATTACTTGGAGTAATATCAGGAGCATCACTTGCATATTTAGAACTAAAAAGATTAAAGATGGATAAAGAATATTTCTTTAATATGATATTTTATGCTTTAATTTTTGCATTTATTGGAGCAAGAATTTACTATGTAATCTTTAATTTAGATTATTATTTAAATAATTTAGCAGAAATACCTGCTATTTGGCATGGTGGACTTGCTATTCATGGTGGAATACTTGGTGGAGCTATTACTATAGTTATTTATAGTTTAAAACATCAAAAAAATAAGAATGAAATTTTAAAATATTTAGATATATCAGCAGTTTCTATTTTAATTGGACAAATAATTGGAAGATGGGGGAATTTTTTTAATAGTGAAGCTCATGGAGGAGTAACAACAAGAGTTTTTTTAGAAAAATTACATATACCAGAATTTATTATTCAAGGTATGACAATAAATGGAATAGTATATCATCCAACATTTCTATATGAATCATGTCTTAATTTAATAGGATTGATTGTTTTACTAGTTTTAAGAAGAAACAAAAAGATAAAAATTGGAATGCTTTTATCAATTTATTTAATGTGGTATTCAATAGTAAGATTTTTTATAGAAAGTATGAGAACTGATAGTTTAATGTTTTATAGTTTAAAAATGGCTCAGGTAATTTCTATCATATTATTTATAGTAGGATTAGTATTATTTGTATATTCTTATAAAAAAAATAAATATTATAATAAAGAAAGTTGGGATAATTATGTCTTTTACTACAAGAATAAAAAATGAAATATATAATAACTATGATAATTTAAATGCAGCTCGTTCGGAGTTATCAGCAATTCTTAGAAATTCTTATGATAAAGAAAATAAAGTTCTTTCTATCTTAACGGAAAATTCTACTGTTTGTAAACATATATATACACTTTTTAAAGAAATATATAATATTAATGTGAAAATAGAATATAAAAGTACATTATTTAGTAAAAATCGTTTATATATGATAATAGTTAATGATAAATTAGATTTAATTTTAAAAGATTTAGAAGTAATAAGCGAAAATAATCAATATAAAGTAACTCCAAGTTTATATTTTTTAGATGTAGAAGATGAAAAAAGGGCTTATTTAAAGGGATTTTTTTTGATGTCTGGAAGTATAAATGATCCAAAAACATCTATGTATCATTTAGAGTTTTCCATTAATTATAAAGAAGAAGCTGATTTTATATCAGAGCTTCTTAATGAATTTAATCTAAATAGTAAAGTTATTGCAAGAGATAAAGGATACATGGTTTATTTAAAGGAAGCTGAAAAGATTGGGGATTTTTTAAGAATTATTAATGCAAGTAATGCCGTTATGTATTATGAAGATATAAGAATTTATAGAGATCATAAAAATATGACTAATCGTCTTAATAATTGTGAACAAGCAAATTTTGAAAAAAGTATGATAAGTTCTGAAAAACAAATTGAAGATATAAATTTAATTATAGAAAAAATAGGACTTGATGGATTAGATGAAAAACTAGAAAGTGTTGCTACTTATCGTTTAAAGTATCCAGATATATCACTTCAAGAATTAAGTGAAATTATGACTTATGAAACAGGTAAAGTAATTACTAAGTCAGGACTTAATCATCGATTTAGAAAAATAAAAGAAATAGCAAATAAGTTAAGAGAAAATAATAAATAAAACACAAATATTTAATGTGTTTTATTTATTTAGTCTTTTATTAAGCTCTAAACCATTCAATTCAAGTTTAATAACAATTTCTTTAATATCTTTATCATTCATTCCAATTTCTTTTAAATTTCTTCTATTTTTACTCCATAAATCATTTACTTTTAAAATATTATGCTGCTTTAAAACCTTGCTAATATTATTACTTAAATTTAAATAAGTAATATCATTATTTAAAAAATTATTCATGAGATAATTCCTTTTCTACTTCATTAATAATATAATTTTTAGTATCTTCAAAACTTTTATTTAAAACAATAGAAATTTCCGTGTATAAATATTTTTCGGCAAGTTCAAAATAATTTCTATCCTTATCACTAATCTTCTTTTTATTATTTAATCTATCTTGATTTCTTAAATATGTTGTTTTAATAATTTTAATTAAATTTTCAGGTGTACCTGTATTTAACAATTTTTTATATTCAAATTCTATGTTTTTATCATCTATATCAATTGTATCAATAAAAGGAATTTCTTTAATTAATTCATTAACTTTATCTATGGTTATTAGATTTCTAATTGAGTTAGAAGAAACAGGAATATTTAATTTTAAGGATGAATCACTTACTGGTTCTAAAACATAATAATTAACATCTTTTATAAAATTTTCTTTAATTTCTTTAATTTTTGAAACTTCTTTTAAATAAACAATATAATCTCCGACTTTGTACATAATCTCCTCCTTGTATAAACTAAAGTTAATTTTCTTATATATTATATCATTTAAAAAAAATTTATGTAAGTAAATAGCTTGAAAAAAACTAAAATTTATGATATAATATGGCCATGTTTAAGGGGTAGTATATGAATGAGTTTATATTAGAAAAAAAAGAATTAAAAAATGATTTTATTGAAATTCGTGATGCTGTTACAAATACTATTGAATATGTAAGTGAAAGTATTTTTGAAGAACTATTATTTTTAAACAAGAATTATCAAAAAATATTAAAATTAATGAAAGATAAAAATACTTTTGAAATAAGAATTTATAAAGATTTTGATTTAATTTTAAAAATTCCTAAAACTTCTTTTTTAGATGGATGTTTTTCTTATTTAAAGAAACAACCATTAGATAAACAAAATTTATCTTCTGAATTATTTGAAATAAAAAAGTCTTTATATTTAAAATCGACAATGTATAAAGATCAATATCATCATGCTAATATGGATAATTTAAAATATGATATTCCTGTTAAGTATTATTTTGAATTTTTATATTCTTTAGATTTTGAACAAAATTTAGTAAAGAAAGAATTTAAGAAAATTAAAATCGAATATTTTTTATATAGTTTAGTTGATTATTTTGAAAAAAATAAGCTTTTTTATAGATATTTTTTTGATAATGTAGTAAAAATGCGTTATTTAGAAATAAAAGGATATCAAAAAGTAGATTTTGAAAGTATTAATAAAATATTAGTAACAAAAGATAAATTTCAAAAAAATGTTAAAATTAGTCAAGATATTTATAATATTATGAAAAAAAAATATGATGAAGATAAATTTAAAAACATTTTAAAAGTTTATATTGAATTATGTAAAACATTAACTTATGATGAATTATTCTTTATTGATGAAACAAGTCATGATTCTAAAAGACATACAAAAGTATCATATTTATCAGAAATTGACTCTAAAAATAATAAAATTGTATGTTATGAATTTCCGGAAATATTTGGATTTTTTTTAAGATTACAAGGGGTTAATTATATAGTTGAAGGAGATAGTAAATATTATGGTTTATCTCATAATTATTTAATATTTAGATATGGTAAGTTTTTAGTTAAAGTAGAACCTATTAAAAGAATAGCTATAAGTGATTTTACATCATCAAAACTTAATTTACCTCTAGTAGGTATTAGTGTTTTGAATGAAAATAATAATACTAAGTTAGAGTTTTTTAAATTATTAAAAGAATGTTATGAAACAAAGGAAGTAAAAATAGATGATGAAATATTACCAGCAACTAAAATAGAAGGAGAACAAGAAGTAAGTGATGGAATTAAACCTTATATTTTAAAGTTAGATGCTATTTTTAAAAAAATAAATAATCAAAAATTATCTCCGCTTGATAAACTATCTTATTTTAAATATTTAATAAATTATGTTTTTAATGGACGTGAACTTGAAAAAAATATTCATTATACATTTGTTACAAATTATTTAGATTTTGTTTATATTATAGCTTTAAATGAAGAAGATTTATTAAATGATAATAATATTTATTTAATATATGAAAAGAATAACTTATCTTTTATATCGCAGGAGGAATTAGAAGAATTATTTGTTACTCGTAAATTGCAAAAATTAAATTCAAAAGAGATACCTGGTTTAAATATAGATGAAAAAAGGATGAAATAAAAGTGTCATCTAATAATCAATTTATATTAACGACATATGATCCGTATTTAGATAAGATAGAATTAAATTCTAATTTATTAAAAAATATATATAAATTATCTGAACCTAATACTTTAAAATATATTATAAATGTGTATATTTATTTATGTAATTTATTTACTTATGACTTTTTATATTATATAAACCCAAGTAGTAATAGAAGTATGCGACATACTAAGATATCTTATTTAAAAGAAATAAATTTGGATAATAAAGAAATAGTATGCTTTGAATTTACAAGTATTTTTGCATATTTTTTAAATAGTATAGCAGTTCCTTATCAAATAAGACAAATTGGGGAAAAATATGGATTTTTACATAGTCATTTAGTTTTTGAATATAATGGATTTTTAATTAAAATAGATCCAACACTACATATATTAAAAAGTGATTTTAGTAATATAAAAATAAAAAAAGAATTAAGTGGAATAGAATGTTTAAATAAAGAACCAAGGAAAATAAAAGAATTTTATCAAATTTTAAAAGAATGTTATACACCTTTAAAAGAGACTTATGAATATGATTATTTACCTAAAAATAAATTTAATGTAAAAGAAGTTGATAAAAATATTTTAATTTATTTTCAAAGACTTGACTTAATATTAAAAAAAATTAATGATATTTTTTTAGAACCTATTGATAAAGCATCTTATTTTTTAAGACTTATGAAAGAATTATTTAAAGAAGAATACAATAAAAGTATTTTTAGTTGTATAGTAAGTAATCAAGAGTCATTAGTTTATATTATAACAATTATAGATAGAAAAAATTATTATTTTCTTTATAATGGAAATTTTAATCAAATAGAAAAAGAAGTATTAGAAAAATTGTTTTATCATAAAAAATTAGAATATATTAATTATGAAAATAAAATTCCTGGATTAGTATTAAGAAAAATATAAAAGAAATTAGTTTATGTCTAATTTCTTTTTTCTAATATTTTATCAACAATTCCATATTCTAAAGCTTCTTTACTATCTAAAAAGTAATCTCTTTCAGTATCTTTTGTTATTTGTTTTATATTTTTACCAGTATTTTTAGCAAGAATAGTATTTAATTTTTCTTTTAATTTTAAAATTCTTTCAGCAACAATCTTAATTTCGGTTGCTTGTCCTTCGACTCCTCCTAGTGGTTGATGGATCATAACTTCGGCATTAGGAAGAATATATCTTTTTCCTTTTTTTCCACAGGAAAGTAAAAAAGCCCCCATTGATGCAGACATTCCAAGACAAATGGTTGAAACATCGCTTTTAATAAAATTCATGGTATCCATAATAGCCATTCCTGCAGTAATCGAGCCACCTGGTGAATTTATATAAAGAGAAATATCTTCATGATTTAAAGAATCAAGATACAAAAGTTCACTTACAATAATATTAGCTAAATTATCATCAATTTCTCCACTTAATAAAATAATTCTATCTTTTAAAAGGCGAGAGAAGATATCGTAACTTCTTTCGCCATTATTTTCTTTATCTACAATTACAGGAACTAAATTCATGTTATCACCTATAATTAAATTATGTAAAAGATAAAAATTTATACAAAAAATATATATATTTTAATAAAAAAGAACAAGTTTATTAACCTTGTTCAATAATTTTTTTAATTTCTTTAATTGGTAATCCTGATGATTTGCTAATCAAATCCATTGAAGCACCATTATTATGTAATTTAATAATCATTTCATGTAACTTTTTTTGTTCGCCAACTTTAATGTAATGTTTCTTATCAAGTTCAATCATTTCTTCATCAGTTAAATACAAATGCATCTTTTCATAACCGGCAATTTTTTTAGATTCATCAATTATATCTTTCATTAAATCATCAACCCTCTCATAAACAAAGTTTAATTCATCTTTTCCACATATAAGAAAATATAAATCTTTCATTAATTTATTATCACTTTGGATAATTTCATTGTAATCAATTTGTCTTAAAAAGTCAAGATTCAAATGATATATTTGTATACTATCTGATGCTATAAAATGATGTTTTTGTTCAGTTAAAAAAATATTGTACATAAATTCATTATATCCATATAAATCGTAGGCATCTATATTTATTTGGACAATCTTTTTAAGTTTATTATAATCACCATGTGTATGAAGTTGACCTAAATAAAGCTGATATGTATATGATTCTAATTGCTTTGGTTTACTTTCTATATTATGCGCATTTATTTCAATATTAAAATAAGTTGCATCATTATAATATATAGAGTCGGCTGTACTATCAATAGTTAAAGATGAAAAAGCTATTTCTTCTGATGATAAAGTTATATTGTTGTATACTTCCTCATAGTCAGCTCCTATTAAATCACTTATAATTCTTGCTGAAAATTGTTTACCTAATTTTTCATTTTTTAATATTTTCTTAGCAATTTTATCATTCAAGAAAACTTTTGGTTTAGTAGTGGTTAAAGTCATTCTATCACCCCCTTCAAGTGTGATAGAATATTATATTTTTTTGTCTTATTTTGTCGGATTTTAGAAATTTAGAAAAAATATTAACAATTATTCTTTTTTAATGTTTCAATGCTTTTTAAAAATAAATTGTTTTCTTCATTAGTTAAATTTAATTTTAAAGTTTCTTTAATACCATATCTTCCTATTATAGCTGGAGAACTAATATATAAATCATGTTCTTTATTATAAGTAGAAACTGATATAATTGTGTTTTCATTTCCAAGTATTGCATTTGTAATTTTTACAAGACATACTCCAATTCCAAAATTAGTAAATCCTTTTTTTTCAATTATATAGTATGCTGAATTTCTAACATCTTCTTCTATCTGTTTTCTTTGTTCATCATTTAAATAATTCTTAATTGGATTAAGTCCAACTGTTGCACTATCCCATGCTACAAATTCAGAGTCACCATGTTCTCCTATTACATAAGCATGAATGTTTTTAGGATTAATATTTAATTTTTCTCCTACTAAATAACGAAGTCTTGCAGAGTCAAGTGATGTACCAGAACCTATTACTTTTTTTGGTGATAAACCAGATGCTCTATAAACGGTGTCGGTCATTATATCTAAGGGATTGGTTGCAACTAAGAAAATTCCATTAAAACCTTGCTCCATAACTTTATTAACTATATCGGTTAATATTTTTTTATTTCTAGCAAGTAATTCCATTCTTGTTTCTCCAGGTTTTTGATTTACTCCGGCTGCAATACAAACAATATCTGCATCTTTTGTATCTTCATATCCTCCTGCTTTAATTGTCATTTTTGATGGTGCAAATGCTAAACAATGATTTAAATCCATTGCATCACCTAAGGCTTTTTCATAATTTAAGTCAACTAATACTAATTCATTTACATATGTTTTTTGATTTAATAAAGCATAAGCAAAAGAAGATCCTACATTTCCACATCCTATTATTACTATTTTATTTTTCATATCTATTTCCTTTCTATTTTATTTTAACAAATATTTTAAAAAATACCATAATATTTACGTAAATAGTTGCTTTTATTAAAAAAAATATTATATAATAATTTTGGGAGGTAAATATGAAGAAACATAATACATTAAAGGTATTGCTCATTACAATATTATTTACATACTTATTAACGTGGATATTACCAATAACTTATTTTAATAATGAGTTAGCAACTGATGTTAGATATCCAACTGGACTTTTTGATATGTTTAATTATCCAACATTAACTTTGTATTATTTTGGAACAACAGCAATTTTTGTACTAGCAGTTGGAGCATTCTATGGAGTATTTAACAAAACTGGTGTATTTAAAAGTGTTGTAGATAAGATTGTAAAATTATTTAAAGGAAAGGAAATAGTATTCTTTGCAACTTTAGTTACTTTACTTTCTATATTAGTTGCATTTTGTGGATTTGGATTTGAGCTTATATTCTTATTACCACTTATAACTGCAATTATACTTACTATGGGATATGATAAAGTAACTGTTGCCATGACTTTTGTTGGTTCTATTGCAATTGGATATGCAGGTTCTTTGTTTGCTAAAGATATTACAGGAACATATGCAAATACATTAACTACTACTTATACAGATTTAATTTGGTTTAAAGTAGGTTTACTTGTTCTTGGAATTGCACTTTTGGTATTTAATATTATTCGTCGTATTAAGAAGAAAGATATTAAAAAAGATTTAGATAAAGAATTATTGCCTGAAAAAGTCGAAGTTAAAACTAAGAAGGGAAAAGTAAAAAAATCATGGCCTGGAATTGTTATTTTTGATTTAATTTTATTATTAATGATTTTAGGAGCTATTGATTTCTCAGGAGCGTTTAATATCAAGATTTTTGAAACATTCCATCAAAGTGTTTTAGGAGTTACGATTAAAGATTATGCAATTTTTTCTAAAATATTAGGTTCAACTATGGCAAATGCTAATCTTGGTAACTGGGGAACAAACGAATTTACTACCATTATTATATTAGCAACTTTAGTTCTTTCTATTATCTATCGTATATCATTAAATGATATTTTTGATGGATATAAAGAAGGTGCTAAGAAATTTGGTTTAAGTGCATTTTTAATGGTAATTACTTATACTGTATTAATTACAACATCAAATAATCCTATTGTCTTAACTATTGTAAAACCATTAATGTCTATTACTAATGGATTTAACGTTGTAACCCTTTCTATTTCAATGTTTATAGCAAGTATCTTTAATATTGATGCATATTATACGGCATCAGCTATGTTACCTTATGTAACAAGTGTTATTACAAATACAA
Organism: uncultured Eubacteriales bacterium; assembly: GCA_900320425.1. Classification (GTDB taxonomy): domain Bacteria; phylum Bacillota_I; class Bacilli_A; order RF39; family UBA660; genus RUG591. The sequence continues at coordinate 22,951 of ONSF01000063.1, forward strand.
GTGTATATCCATTAGTTGAATTTATTTGTCAAACTATGCAAGGATTAGCTTTATTAATTGCACCAACAAGTGTTGTACTTTTAGGAGTAATTGCATACTTAAAAGTAAATTATACAGAATGGATTAAAAATATTTGGAAATTCTTCTTAGAATTATTCCTATTAGCATTTGTTTTATTTATAATAATTAATTTAATATAGTAAAGGCAGGTTAATCCTGCTTTTATTATGTTAAATTTTTAATGTATCAAATAATTTTTAAAAGGTGAACGTTTTTCACCTTTTTATGTATTCAAAATCCTTATATAACAAGTATAAAAAAATTTTTAATTTTATTTTAAAATTGAAATTTTTTTTCACTATATTATATATGGGAGGATTAAGTACATGACTACATTACAGAAAAAGAAACTTAAATTAAAGAAGGGTGAAAAGATACCTTTATGCTATGATGAATGTTTTAAAATAATGTTTGCAAATCCCAATAGGATGGAACCATTAACATTATTGTTATCTAAAATATTAAAAGTAGAATATGAAGAATTAGAAGGAAAAATAGAATTATATCCCCTAACATTACCAAATGAAACAATAGGTGAAAAGAAAATGGAAAGGGATGTAGTAGTAAAATTTAAAGAAGATTTAAATGGAAAAATAATATTAGAAGTAAATTTTCGAAAACAGTTTTATGAAACAATAATAAATAGAAATCTAAATTATTTATCAGAAGTAGCAAGTAAAGGATTAAAAAGTGGAGATGATTATGATAAGATAGAACCAACATTATTAGTAAACTTTAATACATTTTATGTAGATAATATACATAAAAAAATATTTGATTATTATTACTGGAAAAATGATGAAGGATATATTCTAACAGAAAAACAAAAAATATTGAATATTAATATTGCAAAGTGTTATAAAACTTGTTATAATAAGACATATAAAGCACCAATTGATGAAGAAGAAAAAGATATATTGTTACTTTCAGCAGCAATCTATACAAATAAAATAGAAGAATTTAATGAATGTATAGAAAAAATAAAAGCAAAAAGGAAAGTAAAAAATATAATGGAGGAGGTATCTAGTCGTATGAATGAAAGTGAGACATTACAAATGAGATATGTTGATTTTTTAGATGAAACTAGAAAAATAAATAGGTCAATTATAGCAGATGAAACAAGGAAAGCAAGAAAAAAAGGATTAGAACAAGGCCTTGCTGAGGGTCGTGCTGAGGGTCGTGCTGAGGGTCGTGCTTCAGGATTGGCAGAAGGAAGTTTATTAAAAGAAAAAGAAATAATTTTAAATATGTTGAATAAAAATTTTACATATGAATTAATATCAGAAGCAACCAATTTATCTGAAGAAAAAATAAAAGAAATTGTTAAATCTAAATAAATTAATAGATATAAATAATAGAGCAAGATAATTAATTAATCTTGTTCTATATTTTTATATATTCATACATTTTAATATAATATCTAAATATGCTTTATTGTTATTAGTAACTATCGTTCTCTATAACGTAGAAGTCATAGTTATAAAAATCTTACGTAATAAAGAAAAATCATTGAAAAATGTCTTGAATTTCATTGTTATCAACATAAAACAGTTGTTTTTTTTGTTTTTTTGTCGATAACTTGCAATTTCGCGATATTTTTGATAATATTAAGATGAGGTGGTAAAATACATGAAAGTATATAAAAGAGAAATATATTTAAAAAAAATACGTGGGTTTTATGATGATCCTGAAACTATAAAAGTTATTACTGGAATCAGAAGATGTGGTAAATCATTTTTATTAGATATGATAAAAAGTGAATTGCAAGACAAAGGGATTAAAGAAAAAGACATTATTGATATTAAACTAGACAAACGACCATATAAATCAATAAAAACACCAGATGCATTAGAAAATTTAATAGAATCAAAAATAACTGATAAATCTTTCAAATATCTATTTATTGATGAAATTCAAAATGTAAAGGGATTTGAACCTATAATTGAGGCATATAGAACCGAAGGTAATATATCAATATTTATAACAGGTTCAAATTCATACTTGCTATCCGGAGAGTTGGTTACTAAATTAACTGGTAGAAAAATAGAAATAGAAATGTTACCTTTAAATTTTTATGAATATGTTGAAATGAAAAAATTTTATAAAAAAAGTATAAATGATAATATTTATTTAGAGTTTAACGAATATATAAAAAATGGTGGTTTTCCAGGAGCAATTAAATATGATAATATTGAAGATAAAATAAGATATGTTCAAAATATTATTTTAGATATTTTTAATAAAGATATAAAACCAAATGAGAAAATAAAAAATAAAGATTTATTTGATTCTATTCAAAAATTTGTTGTAAATAATTTTGGTTCTATGATTTCGATAAGTAGTATTAAAGAATACTATAATAGTAAAAATATTAGTATTGATGATAGAACAATTGAAAGATATATTACAATTTTAGAAAATTCAAAAATATTAAATAGATGCAATGCTTTTGATATAAAATCAAAAGAAGTTTTAAATGGAGAAAGAAAATATTATTTAGCAGATACAAGTATATATTTTTCTCAAAATACAGATAATAGGATAAATTATGGTCCGATTTTAGAAAATATAATATATAATTATTTAATTGGTAAAGATTACAAATTAAGTGTAGGAAAAATAGGAAAATTAGAATGTGATTTTATAGCAAGAAAAGGTAACGAAAATTATTTCTATATTCAGGTATCAAAAAATATTGATGATCAAAAGACAGAAGAAAGAGAATATAAACCTTTTTATGAAATAAGAGATATGTATCCTAGATATTTATTTTTAATGGATTTTATATTTAAAGAAAATGTTGATGGTATTAATAATGTTAATATTGTGGACTTTATCATAAATAATAAAGAATTATAATATACCAAAATAGAGCAAGATAATTAATTAATCTTGTTCTATATTTTTTTATTTGAATAAAAAAACTCAAAATGACTATTGAAAAATAATATAAAATTTGATATGACTAATACATAATAATTGAGGTAGGAAAAATGATTAAAGAAAAAAATGTTGAAGACAGTCATGAAACTATAAAATTTAATAATAAAAAGAAAATAATACTTGGAAGTATAATAGGAGTTTTAATTGGAAGCTTAATAAGTGTATCCTATGCATTCT
>ONSF01000067.1 GCA_900320425.1 uncultured Eubacteriales bacterium
AAGAGTAAGAGTTGGAGCAGAAGTATTCCATAATTTAAAGAAAGTTTTAAATGAACGTGGTTTAGCAACAGGAGTTGGAGATGAAGGAGGATTTGCACCTGATTTGAACAGTAATAGTGAAGGATTTGAACTTATCATTGAAGCAATTAAAAGAGCAGGGTATGTTCCTGGAGTTGATGTAAATTTAGCAATTGATGTTGCTGCATCAGAATTCTTTAAAGATGGAAAATATGAACTTATTGGAGAAGGTAGAAGTTTAACTACTGACGAATTAATTGATTTTTATGAAGAATTAGTTCAAAAATATCCAATTATTTCAATTGAAGACCCTGTTGATGAAAACGATTGGGAAGGATTTACAAAAATTACGAAAAGACTTGGTCAAAAACTCCAGCTTGTTGGAGATGATTTATTTGTAACTAATAAAAAATGTTTACAAAAAGGAATTGATAAACATGCTGGAAATGCAATTTTATTGAAGGTAAATCAAATTGGAACGATTACAGAAACATTAGAAACTATAAAACTTGCAAGAGATAATGGATACAAAACAATAATTTCTCATCGAAGTGGAGAAACTGAAGATACAACAATTGCTGATCTTGCAGTAGGACTTAATTTAGGACAAATTAAAACAGGTTCTATGTCGAGAACCGATAGGATTTGTAAATATAATCAGTTGTTAAGAATTGAAGAAGAGTTAAAAAAATAACTTTTCTTTTTTAACTTTATATTATATAATTAAACTATACTAAGGGTGATAAAATGAATAGAAAAGGATTTACAACAATTGAACTTATTTTAACTATGATGGTTGTTATTACAATTATGGTGACAATTACAAGTGTTACTTATGCATATAGAGATAGAAGTAGATACGAAGAAATTATTACTGAAGTAAAAGATTATAAAAATAAATTAACTAAAATAATATATGATGATATATTAGATTCATCAAATAAAGTTATAGGATTAGAAAAAGATGATACTATTGAAGATTTATTTTATTTAGTAAGATTGAATGGAGATAAAATTCCCTTAGAAGTTATAAATGAAAATCAAAAAGTAGGAATTAAATATAATGGTGTTGAATATATAATTCCAAGTTCAAATAGTTCATTAGTTAACTATGAAGGAACTACAATATATCCAACGGATTATAAAATATGGACAAATGGTATTGAAAAAGAAAGAGAAGATACTGTTTTTTATAGTTTAACGATAACTTTTTCCCATCGTAATTTAGAAAAAAACTTTTCAATTCATTTTGTTATTTCAAATTAATAAAGAAAATATAGAAAAAACAAGAAGAAATTAGCCCATGAACAATTCTTATTTTTAAATAATTAAAATAATTTAAGTTATAATCTTTTAAAATACTAAATACTTGCATATGAATACAAAGTCCTCCGAAGGATAAAAAGAAAGTTATTAAAATAGATTTAAAGAAGATAGATATAGATAAATTAGAAATAAGGGATATTCCGGAAGTAATTTCTACCAAAGAACAAATTATACTGTTTAAAAAAGGTGATAAAAAAATATTTTCTTTTAGTAAAGATATTAAAATCATAAAAAAAGTAATAATTCCATATAGAAGAATTAAAATATGTGCAGTATTATAAATAGAATTAGATAGGAGATTTATAAAATTCTCTTTTTTTATTATATCTTTTTTATAATTAATAGAATTATCTAAAAATTTATTTCTATGGATAAATCCAATAATAAAATTTCCTAAATAATGACTAATTAAAATTATTATTCCTATTTTTTTATTTTTTAAAAATATATTTCCAATTGTTTCAATAATAAATAAAGGATTAGAAAAATGGGTAAAGAATAATAAAATATTTGCATTATAAGTAGAAATTAAGTTTTTATCAAGTAAATTCTTAATGTATTTACTATTACTTGGAAATCCACTTAACATAGATAATAAAAATACAAAAGAGAATTCTTTTTTTAAGTGAAATATTTTTTTAGTAATGGGATTAAGTAGTGTATTAAGAAATTCAAGACCATCATAGTTAAGTAAAATGTCAATAAATAGATACATTGGAAAGATACTTGGAATTAGATTATAAAACCATAGTTTAGTACTTTTTAAAATAGCTTGACTTACTATATTTGAATGATCTAGTAACTCAAATAAAATAATGAAAAGAAAAAAAGAAATTATTAATTTGTTAATTTTTTTGTTCATAATTATCCTCTAATTTGCTATAATGAAGTAGGTGATATCATGTTTAATAAAGTTTATGAAAAAATAAAAAAATTTATTAAAGAAAACTATAAAGAATTACTTATTTATATTTTTTTATTTATATTTTTAACTTATCGTCTTCCATATTTTATTTATATTGGAGGAGGAATAATTGATTTAAATAAAAGAATTGATTTAGAGGGAAATGAAACTGGAAGTTACAATATGGCTTATGTAAAAGAAATGAAAGCTACAATTCCTACTTATTTACTTAGTTTTTTAATTAAGTCTTGGGATTTAGAGAGTATTAATGAATCAAAAATAAATGAAAATGAAAGTAATCGAGATTTGGATAAACGAGAAAAATTATATTTAGAAGAAGCAAATAATAATGCCATTATTAGTGCATATAAAAAAGCTGGGAAAAAAATTGATATAAAAAGTAGTAAATATAAAGTTATCTATATTGCAGAAGATAGTAATACAAATATAGAAGTAGGTGATACATTACTTAGTGTAAATGGGGTTGAAATATCGAGTAATCGGGAATATAAAGATTATTTGAAAAGTTTAAATGTTGGAGATAAATTAAAAATTAAAGTTGAAAGAAATGGAAATATAATTGATTGTTATGCAAATTTAATTGAATTAAATGGCGAAAAGATTGTGGGACTTTATCTTGTGAATGTATATGAGTATGATGTTGATCCCAAAATTAATTTAAAATTTAGATGGAATGAATCAGGACCATCTGGTGGATTTATGTTATCTCTTGCTATATATGATAGACTTGTTTCAGAAGATTTAACTAAAGGACGCAAAATTGTTGGGACTGGTACTATTGATTATGATGGAAATGTTGGCGAAATAGGTGGAGTAAAATATAAATTAATGGGGGCAGTTTCAAATAAAGCTGATATATTTTTTGTACCAAAAGAAAACTATGAAGAAGCAATGAAAGTAAAAAAAGAATTTAATTATAATATAAAAATAGTTCTTGTTAACACCTTAGATGATGCAATCAAATATTTAAAAGAAACAAAATAAATGTATTAATAAAAGTTAGTTTGACAATTTGAACCTTTTTTGATATAATACGAAATCAATAAGGGGAGGTTATTTATGGATTTTAAAAATTTAAAGAAATTTGTTGTTGATAATGATGATACTTTATTTCGTTCATCACCACTTATAAGTTTACATGTTGAAAGAAATTGGCCAGAGTTTGGTTCTAAAAAACTACAAGTAAAAGAAAGAACTATTTCAATAGTGCAATCTTTTTATAACTTAATGGAGAAAGAAAATATAGATACATTTTTAGATGTTTTATCATTAACTACAAAAGATTTGGAAACATCGTCTACAATTGAACAAACTTATAATCGATTAATCAAAATTATTCAATATATGTTTAATATAGTAAATAAGGAAATTATGAGATGTAAAATACTTGGAATTAAACCTAATATTGAAAATTTTAATGTTAATAGAAATGATGTATTAAGAGGAATGCAGGAAGATACCAGTGATTATTATTTCGATAACTATGTAAAACCATTGCAAGAAATATTAGAGTGTTTATCTGACGTTACTATCGAAAAAGAAAAGTATTTACGAAATAAAGATGACTTGCTTAATTTACAACCTATAAAAGAAGTAATTATTAATTTAAAAGGAAATTATAAAAATTATGAATATGTAAGACCAATTCTTGAATGTCGTAATTTAGCATTATATTTAAAAGAAATGTTTTTAGAACATCGTGATTTAACTCTTGAAACAGATGGTAAATTATCAAAAAGTAAAGGTAAAATTCCTTATGATGAAATTTATCAAGAAATAAATTGGTTTCCATATGTTCGTGAAAATATAAGTGAGTTATATAATGTATTTGGAGACAATTTAATTAGTTTAACTGCTCATAATGGAAAAGATAATATGCATGGAAGAGAATTTGAAGCAAAAGGTGATGCTATTCATAAGATTAATAAAAATATAAAACATTATGGACAAAGATTTCATCCATACGAACATATTCCTGGTCAAAGAAGACCAAGAAGTGATAAAGGTGAGACCATTGAAGCAATAACTGGATATGATAATTTAAAAGGAGTCGTTTGTTTAGAAGATAGTTTAGTTGTTTTAAAACAAATCGAGGCACACGGAGGAACGCCAATCTTTATTAACTATGATAGACGTCCAAATCCAGATGGATATGCTGAAGTTCATTCAACAAAGCCTGAAAATATTTATAGAATATTAGAAGAACTTAATTATAATAGTGATAATCCAGATGATGTTTTACAAAAACCAAAGAGATTAGTAAAATAATAATCTCTTTTTCTTTGTCAAAAAGTGTAAAGAAGTCTTTTTCTCTTTAATAGAAAAGGAATTTGTGTAGTATACTTATATAGATAGGAGTTGAATATATGTATTTATTAACGAAATCAATATTAGCAGCGATGCTTGGTTTTATATCAGCAGTTATACTTGGCTTTATTTTAATTCCCATTTTAAAAAAATTACATTTAGGACAAAGAATTAGTAGTTATGTTGGAGAAAGACATATTGCAAAAGAAGGAACTCCGACATTCGGTGGACTTATCTTTATAATTCCAACTTTACTTGTTACATTTGTTTTACTTTTGACTCACAAGATGGAATTAACGGAAGATTTAAAAATTGTTTTATTTGTATTTATTACTCATGCATTAATTGGATTTACAGACGATTTTTTAAGTCATAAAAAAGGAAAAAATGAAGGACTTACAACTCTTCAAAAGTTATTTATGCAACTTTTTATTGCACTTGTAGTATTTTATTTATATATAAAAAATGGTGGTCAAACTTCTCTTGTTGTTTCAACTCTTGGAATTAATATTGAAATGAAATGGCTATATGGTATATTTATTTTATTTATTTTAGTAGGAAGTAGTAATGCAGTTAATTTAACTGATGGATTAGATGGTCTGGCGGGAGGACTTTCTGCGGTATCGTTTGTAGCATTTAGTTTGATATCTTTAATGGTTGGATACACAGATATGGGAATATTTTCTTTAATATTAACTGGAGCACTTGTTGGATTTTTGTTTTATAATGCCTATCCAGCAAAAATCTTTATGGGAGATACGGGATCGCTCTCTCTTGGAGCAGTTATGGGAATTATTGCTATTTTAACTCACCGTGAAATAACACTTTTAATTGTTGCTTTTGTTTTTGTAATAGAAACATTATCTGTAATTCTTCAAGTAATTTGGGTAAAATGTTTTAATCGAAGATTATTTTTGATGACACCTATTCATCATCATTTTGAAAAGCTTGGAATGGCTGAAGTAGATATTGTTCGTATGTTTTGGTTGGTAGGACTTATCCTTGCTATGGCAGGAATTATCTTTGGAGTATGGTTATAAAAAAAAGAGATTAGTTAGAACTTTTGTTCTGAAATCTCTTTTTTAATGTTTCTAAAATTTTATTTTTTTCATCATCGGTTGACTCATTCCAAATGATTTCAAAGAAAACTCCCATTCCTGGTAAAGTTACTTCATCGCCTTCTTTAATGCTTTCATCAATTGCACTTCTAATTGTATCTACATCATCTTCTTTAAAATTATTAATTATATAATCTCTTATTTTAATATCATCCATATTTTTTTATCCTTTCTAAAAATATTATGGTTTTTTTTACATTTTTTATGTAAACTTTTTTCTAAAAAGTGTAAAAACATTTACAAATTAGAAAAAGAATACTATACTTAAAGTAAAGTATAGCATAATAGAGATGTGTTTTACTTTAAAAGACAAATTAGGAGGTTTAGTATGCATTATAGTGTTATGTTAAAAGAGGCAATTAATTCTCTTAATTTGAAAGAGGATGGAACTTACGTAGATGCAACACTTGGATATGCAGGACACTCAAGTGTTATTTTATCTCGAATAAAAAGGGGTTTTCTATTCGCCTTTGATCAAGATATCGATGCAATTTCTTTTAGTAATGAAAAATTAAAAGAAATTGGAAGTAATTTTTCTATTATTAAAAGTAACTTTTTATTTATGAAAGAAAAGTTAAATGAATTAAATGTTTTTCAAGTTGATGGTATTTTATTTGATCTTGGCGTAAGTTCTCCTCAACTAGATACCGCGAGTCGGGGATTTAGTTATTTAAAAGAAGGTAGGCTTGATATGAGAATGGATAAAGATAATCCATTCTCGGCTTACGATTTAGTTAATACTTATTCAGAGAAAGATTTAGCAAGAATTATATTTTCCTATGGAGAAGAAAAATATGCTAAAAGTATTGCTAGAAATATTATAAAAAAAAGAGAAGAAAAACCAATTGAAACAACTTTAGAACTTGTGAATATTATAAAACATAGTATGCCTTATAAAGATACTATAGAAAAAAATCCAGCCAGAAGAACATTTCAAGCTATAAGAATTGAAGTAAATCATGAATTAGAAATTCTTGATGAAAGTATAAGAAATGCACTAAGTTTAATAAAAGTTGGTGGAAGAGTATCGGTAATTACCTTTCATTCTTTAGAAGATAAAATAGTTAAAAATATTTTTAAAGAAGTTAGTAGTGTAGATAAAGTAGTACAAGGACTTCCTGAAGTGCCTGATGAATATTTACCAAAGTTTAAAATTATAAATGAAGTAATTTTACCTAGTTACGATGAACTAGAGGAAAATCATCGAAGTAGGTCAAGTAGACTTAGAGTAATTGAACGGATAAGAGAGGATTAAATGAAAAAAACAAAGAAAAATAAAAACAAAATAACACACTTTGAAAAGTTTTTGTATTTTATAACTATTTTACTTCTAATATCTTCACCACTTATTGTTGTTTTTGAAAAATCAACTTTATCAAAAGTAAATTATGAAGTTGAAAAAATAAAGAAAAAAATAACGATTCAAGAAAAAGAAAATGAAAGTTTACAAATGAAAATAAATGAACTTGCAAGTCTTGAAAATATTCAAAAAGTAATTAAAGATAAGGGACTTGAATATAATAATGATAATATAAAAAATATAGATTAGGAGGATTGTATGAAAAAAGAGAATAAAGTTAAAATTAGTAATCTTATTTTAATAATAGCTCTTTTTTTGTTTATAGGATTATCAGTCCGTCTTGCATACATTGGACTTTCTTCTAAAGTTGATAATATCAATATCCAAGAACTTGCTAGTAAAAGAACCACTAAGACTACCATTTTAAAAGCTAATCGAGGAACAATATTTGATAATTCTAATAATATTTTAGCTCAAGATGTTTCAAGTTATACGTTAATTGCTTATTTGGATCCCAAAAGAACAGAAGATGATAAGAATCCAAGACATGTTGTGGATAAGGAAAATACAGCTTTAGTTCTTGCAAAACTTTTGGATATGGAAAAAGATACCATTCTTTCTTATTTAAATAAAGAAGGAGTATATCAAACAGAATTTGGCGTAAAGGGACGTGGGCTTACTGAACTTGAAAAGGATACAATTAAAGCTGCAAATCTTCCGGGAATAGATTTTATAGAAACCAAGAAAAGATATTATCCTTATGGAAAATTTTTATCTTATTTGATAGGATATGCTAAAGAAGAAGAAGATACTGTAGTAGGAGAAATGGGAATTGAAAAATATTATAATGAGCAATTAACTGGAGTAAATGGAAAAACGGTTTATCAAAAAGATTTAAAAGGGTATAAAATTGCTAGTACTAAGGAATTAACAGAAGATAAAGTTGATGGGGTTGATATTTATTTAACAATTGACAATAATATTCAATTCTTCTTAGAAGAAGCTGTTAACAAATCAAAAGAAAAATATGAATATGATGAATTAGATATAATTATTGCTGATGCTAAAACGGGAGAAATATTAGGATATACAACAACACCAAGTTTTGACCCCAATATAAGAGATATAAAAAACTATCTTGATCCAAACTCCGGAATTGCATTTGAGCCAGGAAGTACCATGAAAATATATACTTATATGGCTGCATTAGAATCAGGTGTTTATAAAGGAAGTGATACCTATAATTCAGGTAGTTTTGAAACTAAAGATAAGACCATTATTCGTGACTGGAATAGAGTTGGATGGGGAAGAATTACATTTGATCAAGGATTTATTTATTCAAGTAATACAGCTGTTGTAAACATAATGGATAAATACTTAGATGCTAATTCTTTAAAAAATTATTTAAAAAGGATTGGCTTTGGTTCTAAAACTGGAATTACATTACCAAATGAAGTAAGTGGAAAAGTAGATTTTAAATATGAAACAGAAGTTTTTAATGCGTCTTTTGGTCAAGGAATAACAACAACACCTATTCAACATATTAAAGCTTTAACATCTATTAGTAATGATGGTGAGTTACTTAGTCCTTATATTGTAAAAAAAATTGTTCATGCAGATGGAACTACCGAAGAAAATAGTCGTAATAGCTTAGGAAGTATTGCATCATCAAAAACTATTGAATATATGAAAAATTTAATGTGGCATACGATAAATGATAGAGATGGAGCAGCACATGCTTATGCAATTGATGGATTTGATATTATAGGAAAAACAGGAACTGCTCAAATTGCTAGTACTAATGGACTAGGGTATTTAGCTGGGAATAAAGATGTTATTAGAAGTATCGCTTTAATGTTTCCGAAAGATAATCCTGAAATTATTATTTATGGAGCGGTGAAAAGATCAGAAACCGTGAATGCTTTATCAGAACCAGTTAAAGAAGTTATTCAAAATATAGCAAAATATAAAAATATTTATAGTCATAAAGAAGAAAGAGAGCAAGAATCAATAAGTATTAATAATTATATTAATTTACCTCTTGATGAAATAAAAAATGAACTTGTAAGTAAAGGTTTAAATCCAATTATAGTAGGAGATGGATCTATAATTATTAATCAATATCCTATAAATACTAAAATTACTAAAGATGAAAAAGTATTTTTAATTACTAATTCAAATAAATTAATGCTTCCTAATTTATATGGATATTCAAGAAGTGATGTAGAGGTACTTTTTAATCTTTTAAAAATAAATTATGTTATTACTGGAAATGGATATGTTGTAAGTCAAAGTATTCCTGAAGGATCTGAAATAAATAATGAAACAAAAGTAGAAATACATCTTGAAAGTAAATTAAAAAAAGAGTAATATCTAATTTAGATAATAAGCTTAGAAAGGATGAGGTTATGGAAAAGAAAAAAATAATAATTATATCAGGAATAATTGTTACTTTAATAATATTAATGGGATCGGCCTATGCATTTTTTACCTATTCAAAAAGTCGAGAAGCATTTACTTTAACAAGTAATAATATAACAGCAACATTTGTTGGTGGAAGTAATCAAATA
>ONSF01000089.1 GCA_900320425.1 uncultured Eubacteriales bacterium
AATAATTTCTTTTAATTTATTTATAATACTACTCATTTGTTTCACCTACAATATTAAATTTAACTATTTCATCTTTTTCTTTTATTTGAAATTCAACATATTTCTTTTTACCTTCCAATTTATAATAATAAGTTCCTATTCGAAGATTCCTTGCTCCCATTTGACCATTATCATTTGTTTTTAGATTAATAACTAATTCTTTTTTTTCATCATATATACCACATTTCAAACCAACAATTGGATTATCATCTATATCCTTTACTTGAATAGCAACTCTACCTTTATATTTTTTATTAATTAATGTTACATCAAATGTTCTATTTTCTTTAGATACAACAAATTTATAAAGTGTGTCATCTATATGATAGCAAGGAATATTTTTTACTTGTTTAATATAAAATTTACCAGTAGATATTGTTATTTTTGCTAAACCATATTCATCGGTTTCAACTTCTGTTATATAACAACCATCAGAATCATATATATTTATAAAACAATTTTTCATAGGATTATTATCATCATCTATTACTTTAACGGATATTGTTCCCATTATTTTTTCTAAATTAAAAGTAATTTCTGGAACCTCCCCAACATCAACTGTAACATCAAATTCGGTTTCTTTAGCTTCATATCCATCTGGAATTTTAGTAAGCTTTGCTTTGTAATTACCAGGTTTTATTTTATGATAAATTACTCCATAACCATTAAAATTAACTTCATGACTATAATCTTTTCCAGTTACAAGTACAGAAGCATTTTTAAGATTTTTTCCTGATTCATCTTGAACATTAACTTCTATTTCACCAATTTCATCATATTTACTTTTTTTATTATGAAGTTCTTTTGTGTTTTTTAATATAGATAACTTTATTTTTCTAAATTTACTATCAGCACCTTTTCCATCAGCATAAATGCTAATTAAACTATCTAAATCTCTAAGAGTATTATATTTTAATTCCTCAGCTTCTTTATATTTTTTTAGTGAAATCAATGTTAATATTTTAAGCTCTCTTGTTTTTTCTAAATCTCCTTCACTATATCCATCAAACTTAATTTTTTTAAAAATATCTTGAATTCTTTCTAGCTTTTCATATTCTATTAAAGCTTTTTTAAAATATTTTTTATTAAAATATAAAGATGCCAAACTATATTCTGGTTCAATTTTAAATTTTTGAATTAATGTTTTAACTTCTTCAGTTTTACCATTATTTTCAATGGAATCTAAAAATTTAACTTGCTGTTCTCGACATTTTAATAGTTGTTCATTATCATTAAGTTTTATACAACAAAATACTATTTGTTTAAATATCTCATTAAACATCTCCATAGTTCTTAAATTTGTCCAATTTGTAAAGACATCTTTTGATTTAAACATATCATTTGTTATTAAAAAATTGGAATTTATTGTATCTTGGTATTTTTCTTCTAAAATATTTTTATCACCCTCATCAATTTTTTCTTGAATTAATTTTATACTTGTATTTTCAAGTTCTTTTAATTTTTCTAAATATTCATTATATTGTTTTAAATTACCTTTTTGTTTTTCATATTCTTTTTTGGCAAAATCAAAATTTGATTTTTTTAATTTTTCCAATAATTCTTTTTGATACTCTATTTTTTTCTTTGCACCATCAATAGTATATTTAAAACCTTCTTTATTTTTTAAAGTAGAATATTTATTAATCATATTATATAAAAGTGCTTCATGGTATATTTTTTTTATTTCATCATTTTTATTAAAAATAGTAATTTGATTTTCTATTATATCAGCATATTTATCGTCATATTGAATTTTTCTATCAAATAAATCATATTTATCATATAATTTATCTAATTTATCAGATAAATTTCCTAAAAAATCGGAATATACTTCTGGCTTTTCTTGAAATATTTTTTCAAGAATATCAAATGATTTTTCATAATACTTTAAAGCATCAGCATATTCTCCATGTTTTTCTTGAAATTCAGCATAATTTGTAAAAATCATCATAGTCATTTCATTTATATCTTTAAATTTACTTCTATCTTTAAATTTTTTTTCTTCAATCCAACGAACAGCAGCATCCATGTAATAATGAAATGCCTTTTTTAGATATGAAACATTTTCTTTAATATATTTTCCTATGTGATAGTTTGCTTTTATATATAAATATGCAAAGTTATCATCAATATAATATAATTCCTTTTTTAGAAAATATTTGATTAAATTACTATAACATCTTGAAGATTCATTTGCAATTTTCAACGATATTTGATTATTTTCTAGTTGTCTTGCTAACATATCTGCATGATAAAGCTCAGATTTAACATATAATAAATCGTCAAAATTTTTAGATAATATCTCTTTAATTATTTCATATTGTTTTAAAGCATAATCAAATTGATTACTCATTGTATAATTATTTTCAAGTTCTAAATATAAATCAGGATCAACACTTAATTGTTCGGCTTCTAAATATTTAATATACATATCAATAAGTTCTGCTGCTTTTTCATAACATTCTTGTTCTTCACAATATTCTGCGTATATTTTTAAAGTTTCTCTTGGAAGATTATTTTCTTTTTCAGCTTTTATTGCTTTTTCATAAGATGCAATTATTTCCTCAAATCTATTTGGATTAGCAATATCTAATTTATATGTATCTGCTCTAAGTATTAATTCTTGTATATGCCCTTTTATTTTACTCCTAACTTCTTTTTGAAATTCTTCTACATTTTTAATATCTTCTTCAATACTTTTTAAATCTAATATATTTTCAGCTTCTTCAATGTTTCCTTTTTCTAAACACTCTCTTGCATATACTTGTTTCTTTGTTAAAATACCTTTTCCTGATACATTTACAAATGTTTGACTTAATGAAAATATCTTTTTTTCCAAATAATCTATATTATTCTTTGTATTTATATATTTTTCTGATACTTCTTGTAATTCACTTTCATCAATTTGTTCATTTTCTAAATTTATTTTTCTTTTTAATGACCAATATTTATCTTCTAGTTCTTTATATTCTTCTTTTAACTTTGTTAATTGTTCATTGTTAAAAAACATAGGTATATTATCTAAATCAACTATCTGTTCATCATTTAAATATACTTTTCCATCTTTAGTTACTAATTTAAATTCTTTTAATCCAATTGATTCTAATTGTTCTACAAGTTCAAGTTTTATACTATCAATATGTTCATATTCATTGTAATAATGTCCTAATTTATTACCAAGTTTTTCTAAAAAGTTAGTTACACTTTCTTTTCTTTTATCTATT
>ONSF01000056.1 GCA_900320425.1 uncultured Eubacteriales bacterium
TAAAAGTAAGTCTTCCTAATCCGGTTCCAGAAAGTGCTAACTGTAATGTTGTATCTACTTGGACAATTCATCAATAAAGATAGGTGATAAGGTGACAAAAAAAGATAATAGGGAGGTTTTAAAAAAGAATACAAAATATTTTATATCTAAGTTTATTTGTAGTGTATTTATTAGAATTTTTCTATTGTTAATTCCAATTTATTATAGTTATGGAATAGATGAGGTCGCGAAAGGGAATTATGATGCATCTATTCACATGATAATTATGTTTTTTGTTTTCTTTATGCTTTATAGACTAACGGAAATTATAAACCAAAAAACTTATTACAGTTTATATTCTAATTTATATAAAACATATCTTGATTTAGGACTATATAAGACTTGTAACAATTCTTTATATAGTCTTTCCCGTTTTAGTTTATCAGAATACTCAAATATTATGAGTGAAGATTTTGAAACTTTAAGTGATTATTATGCAACTTTAGTAATTAGAGTTGTCGAAATTATGGAAGCAATTTATATAGTTATTTATTTCTTTACAATTCACATAACAATTGGATATCTAACTTTATTTATATCTTTAGTAGTATTATTTCTACTTTTATATTTTAACCCAATAATTGCAAATACAAATAAAGAAAGAAAACAAAGACATGATAAAAGAATAAGTTTATTTCAAGAACTCCTTTTATCTATTACAGAAATAAAAGGTTTTAATATCTATTCCATTGTAAGAGATAGAACTATGAATACAGTAGATGATTATGTAAAATGGAATAATAAATTAAATATAGATAAATATAATTTAAAACAGGTTTCTTTAGGACTTTTGAATGTTTTTGAGTTTTTATCTTTATTAATTGGAATAAAACTTGTTATAAGTGGTAAATTAACCCTTGGTGTTATTACTATAATATATAGCTATTATACAAAATTAGGGGATTTATTTTTATCAATTATTACTCTTTTTGAAAGTAATATTAATGTAAAAATATCAAGACTTAGAATTCATAAATTATTTCAATATGCAACTTTTTCTGAAGAAAAAACCAAAAAAAGAAATATTAAAGGATTTATTGAATTTAAAAATGTTTTATATGGAGATAGAAATAATCCTATATTAGACAAGGTAAGTTTTTCCATTAACAATAATTCTTTTAATGTCATAACCGGACTATCCGGAAGTGGTAAAAGTGGAATTTTTGATTTACTACTTAGATACAATAGACAACATGAAGGAAAAATCTTAATTGATGGTATAGAATTAAAAGATTATGATAATAAACAAATTAGTAATATTATAAGTGCTGTAAGACGTGATCCAACTTTTTTTCATATAAGTATTAAAGATAATTTGAGTATTTTTGATTCTAATTTTGAAAATATTGTTAATTTAGCCAAAGAATTAAATATTCATGATTATATCATGGCTTTATCAGATGGATATAATACAATACTTGATGCAGATGGAAGTAATATTAATAGTGATGTAAAATTTGCTTTAGCAATTATGAGAGTTCTTTTAAAAAGACCAAAAATTTTACTTTTTGATGAAACTTTTGATTTTCTAAGTCGAGATATTAGTTTAAAAGTTTTAAATATGTTAAAACAAATGAGACGAGATAATACTATTTTACTTATTTCAAAGAAAAAGGAAATTCTTGAACTTGACTATATTGATCAAATTATATTACTTGATAATCATCAAGTAATGGCTATGGGAAGTCATAATGAATTGATTGATAATAACAAAAACTATAAAAAATTAATAAATAAATTATAAAATAATTGAAATATCTAAATAAAATTGATATTATTTATTTAGTTAGAAGGTGTAAAATGAAAGATAACTATACAATAGATAAAAAAAAATTGATTTTAGCTTTATTAGTTTTCATTCTTGGTTTAGGAATGACTCTTGGTGCTGTTTATTTTGAGTATGTTAATAGTGATTCAAGAGAAAATAAAATAATTTCTTCTTTGTTATCAATTGAATTTAGTGAAACTAATGGATTAGTTAATCTAACTGATCAATTACCAGTTATAGATGATGTAGGAATTAAAAATAATTCATATAACTTTACTTTACAAAATACTAGTGATGTTGCTATTGATAGTGAGATAAAACTAGAACTAGATGAGGATAATACCAATATTCCTCTTAGTGCAGTTCGTTATGCATTATATATTAATGATGAATTACAAACAAAAGATTATATTCACGATAATTTAGTTCTTTATAAAAAAGAAGATATGGCAGCTAATGAAACACTTAATTGTAAATTAGTTTTTTGGATAGATTATTATTATGATGAAATAACTCAATATTTTAGTGCTAAAATAATAGTAAATGGAAATAGTAAAGATATTGTAAAATAAAGGTTATTAATGATTATGGGTTGCAACTTAAAGTTGGTAACTCTTTTTTTGTATAAAATAGTTTTTAAATATCATAATATTATTGAAAGAAAAATATAATGTATTAGGTGAATCGTGATACGTTTTTTTCTTTTTCTAATAGGATTTGGTTTTAGTGTAATTGGATTTATATATATAATCTTATATTTAAACTATTTAACAATTGGATATAGTTTTATTGAATATATTAAGTTTATTCTAGGAAGAGGAGAATGTTATTTTGCATTTATTGGTATCATACTTCTTGCTATATCTATTTTAAAAAAGGAGAGGACATGACATATATTTATGATATATTATTAAATTATAATGATGAGTTTTTAGAATTTTTTGAATGGGAAAAAGGTGATTTAATTTATCATATAAAAAAAATTCCTATCTTTAAGACAAATACTAAATTTATGGAATTAATATTTTCTAAAAAAATAAAATTAAAAGATTATTTTGGAAAAATGATCGAAAATAAAACAGAATTATTTGGAAGTCGGAAGAATATTGAACTTAAATATAGTTTTTTAATAACAGATGGATATAAAGTTATAGGAGTTTTACTTGATAAAGATTATAGTATTTTTAAAATAAGTGATTTATTACTAGATGAAGCAGATGATGCTATCAATGTTGCTAATAGTTGCAAAGAAATAGAATTTGAATATGATATAGTAGGAACTAGAAAAAGAAATATTTTATTTACAAGAAGAGAAATAAAAATCAAAAATTATTTAGAAACTAATTTAAAGGCAATTTATAAATCAAAAGAAGTGGATAAACTAAAATATCTCTATTTTGAATATTTTAATAACAATAGAGATAGTATTGATGAAATATATAAAGAATTAATTAATTCTTTAAAAACTGAAGTTAATGATAAGCATTTAAAATTATATGAATTTATACATTTGATGGAGAGCTCTAAAAGTGCTCCAAATTTGACAAAATAGTTTCTTTTTGATAGAATATTAAGCATTCACCAAGAAAAGGAGGGTTTATGTTTTATTCTGTTTTACAAGTAGAAAGCCTTTGTGAGGAGGAACCATCCCTGATTTTTTCTCTTATTAAAGAGGAGGAATGGGAAGTAATAGAAAAAATATTAGAAAAAGATAATTTTGATTTTAATACTTTAGATGCTAATAAAAATAATATTGTTATGAGTTTACTTAAACATAAAAATTATGATTTGGTATTAAAGTATATAGATAAGGTAGATATAAATCATCAAAATAATGATGGGGATACCATTTTACATATGTTATCTAGTATAAATTATGTAAATATAAAAGAAATACTTTTATATATTTTAAGAAAAGAGAATATAGATTTAAATATTAAAAATAATCTTGGGGAAACAGTTCTGGATAAATCTATTAAAAATAATTATTTATATACAACAATGAAGATTCTAGAACAAGAAAAATTTAATTCTATTGATATTTATTCTTTTAAACATTTATATGAAACTTATATAAAAAATGATTCATATGGAAAGTATTCAAAGTTAAGTAATTTAGAAATTATTCTTGAAAAGATAGAAAATAAAAGACTTCTTCCAAGGATGAGAAAACTTGTATACTTAATAGAATATAATAAAGAAAAAATAAAAAAAGAGTTTAATAAATCTAAAACAGATAGAATAGACAATATTATTCAAAAAGTTGTAATGGATACTATAAATTAATAGTTCAATTTTGAACTATTTTTTGTATAAAAAAAGAAAAAATTACCATATTATAATTGGGTGATAAAATGAAAAAAATAAAATTTGGATTCTTACTAGGAATATTTTCTTTAATACTTTTTACGGGTTGTGAAACCAATTTAATGAATACTCCAGCAAAGAGAGTAGAGACGTTGTTTAATAATTATATAACTTTGGATAAAAAAGTTCTTGATGATTTAGATGAGACTTTATTAAGTGAAACAATTATGACTCCAAGTCAAAAAGATAGTTATCGAGATATTTTAAAAAAACAATATCAAAATTTATCATATAAGATAAAAGAAGAAACAATTGATGGGAAAAATGCAACCGTAGAAGCGGAAATAGAAGTTTATAATTATAAAAAAATATTAGATGAAGTTAATGACTATTATAATGAACATCAAGAAGAGTTTATGAATGATGAAACTAAAAGTACTGATACTTTAAAATATAATGATTATAAACTAGAAAAATTAAAAAATGCTAATGATAAAGTAACTTATACTTTAAATTTAACTTTAAAAAAAGTTGATGATAAATGGGTGCTTGATGATTTAACGGATACTGAGATTAGTAAAATTCATGGAATGTATGATTATGAATAACTTTATATTAATAAAGTTATTTTTTTTACATTTTTTTATAAAAAATATTATTTTTTAATTGTAAAAAAATCTTCTTTGTGATAGTATATTATTATACGGAGGTTACTATGGAAGATAAGGAACCATTTTGGGATGAAAAAGAAAGAAAATATATTGATGAAGATGAAGAGACGAAAAGAAGATTTCCGAGTTTTATATTAATTTGCTTATTTACAACGGTAGGAATTGTTTTGGCATTAGGATTTTCATTGTCTGCAATTGGACTTTTAAAATCTAATGAAACAATTAATTCATTGATTTCTAGTTTAACTGGTGATGATAATAAAGATAAGTATATTATTACCTATATAGAAAATGAAGTAGGAAAAAATGGAGAAAACTATATTATTAAGGATGGAACAATTCATATAACCAGTGCTAAAGTATCTAATACTTCAAATGGAGGACAAGGCGAGGTTGTATTTTTTGGAGGAGTTTTGTTAACGACTAAAAATACTTTTGTATCTAAAGATTCAACTATAACATATGAGGTTAAAGTTATAAATGATGGTCCAATTGCTAAGAAGTTTAGTGGTTTAATCTTTAATAAAAATGGTTCTGTTAAATATAGTGTTGCAGGATTAAATATTGGTGATATGTTAAAACCGGGAGAAGAGGTTACTTTGCAAGTAACGGTTGCTTGGAATGGAAATCGTGATGTTAAATTTCCAACTACTGTAGAAAGTTCAGTGGATGTTAATTTTAGAGAAGAAAATAAGAAACTTCATATTGTTGATGCTAACGTTAAAAAAGAAAGTAATGGTGGACACGGAGAAGTAGTTTATTTTGAGGGATTATCTTTAGATACTAAAAATACTTTTGATAAAAATTCTTCTAGTGTTACTTATGAAGTAAAAATTAAAAATGATACTGATTTACCACAAAAATATACAGGATTAATTTATGATAAAGATTCTGGAATTACCTATAAAGTTGTTGGATTAAATCCGGGTGATACTTTAAAACCAGGGGACGAAGTAACCGTTGAATTAGTTGTTGAATATAAAGGAGATGCTAATTCTAAGTATCCAGTAACTAAAGAGTCTAATGTTAATTTTGATTTTGAAAGTGAAGATAAAAATTTACATATAGTAGATGCAAAGGTTGAAAGCACTAAAAATGGTGCTAAGGGAAAAGTTGTATATTTTGAAGATTTAACTCTTGAAACTAAAAATACCTTTACTAAAGGTACTTCAAGTGTTACTTATGAAGTTAAACTAAAAAATGATTCTTCTAAAGAACAAACATTTGATGGGTTAATTTATAATAAAGATTCGGATGTTAAATATACTCTTACAGGATTAAATCCTGGAGATACTGTAAAACCAGGTGATGAAGTTATTGTTCATTTAACAGTAGAGTATGTGGGAAATGAAAAATATCCCGTAACTAAAGATACTACGGTAAATTTTGATTTTAGTGAAGAAAAAAATGAAACACTTCATATTGTTGATGCTAAAGAAAATGGTTCTCAAAATGGAGGACATGGAGAAGTTGTATTTTATGAAGGACTTCATCTTGAGACAAAGAATAGTTTTGAAAATAAAGATTCTAAAATTGGGTATAAGGTAGTAATAAAAAATGATTCAAATGTTCCAGAAGTATTTGATGGGTTGATTTTTGATCCAAATGGAGATGTTAAATATACAATTACTGGTATAAAAGAGGGCGATATTTTAGAACCAGGGGAAAGTGTAACTGTTTATCTTCAAGTAGAACCTAATGGAAATTTAAATTATCCAACTACTATAGATTCAGCTGCAAGTTTTAATTTTACAACTTTTACAGTTAATAACGATGGAAATGGTATTAATTTAGTAAATCAATTTCCAACAAGAGATGAAGTCGGAAAACTATTTGAAGGAAAAAATTATGTTTATACGTTTACTTTGATAATTGGAAAGAAAACGGTTGGAGCCTATTATGAATTAACGGCTGTTGAAAATAATGATAATACATTAAATCCAAATTATGTTAAACTTTATTTAGAAAAAAATGGCACAGGTGTTGATATGTCGTATAAAGATAACAAGCGTGTTAAGGTATTTACTGATTATTCTAAAAGTGAACATGATGATGCCGTTGGTAAAGTTATTTATAAAGGGTATATAAGTGATGAAGATGCTAAACGTGGGAAGATAGATTTTAAAATGCGTATGTGGGTTTCTGAAGATGTAAGGGTTAATGAAACAAATATGCAAGAATTTAATAATAAAAAATTTGGTGTAAAAGTAAATACTTATGCTATGTTTGAAAGGTGATTTTGATGGAAACTAATTTAAAAGAAATGACAAAATTTCAGAAAGTAAAGTGGTGGCTTCATTTTATAACATCTATTATAATGAATTCTGTGGTTGTAATATTAGTTCTTATTGGAATTGTTTTTCTAGCATACTATATTGATGTTGTTAAGAGTATTAAAAGTGGTCATGGTAATCAACCATTGTTTCAAGCTTATGTAATTATTAGTCAAAGTATGGAACCAACTATTCATGTTCAAGATGCAATTGTAATTAAAAGAGCTAAAGAGTATAAAGTAGGTGATGTATGTACTTATCTATCAAAAAATCCTAGTTATTTTGGAATTATGATTACCCATCGAATTATTGAAGTTAGAACTGATACTAATGGCGAAAAAGTATACATATTTAAAGGAGATAATAATTATTCAGCAGATCCCTTACCAGTTTCTGAAAATCAAATTTTTGGTCATGTGGTAATGAAAATACCAAAAATTGGATATGTTCAATATTTCTTATCAAATGCTTATGGATGGATTATTGCTATTGTTGTTCCTTGTGTTGGAATTATCACATTTGATATAATGAAACTTATAAAGACTACTGCAAGTAGAAATAAAAGAAGAAAGAGAGGTTAATTTATGAAAAATAAAACTTTGATTGTTTGTGCAGCTCTTTTACTTTTAATCTTTATAGCTTTTGGAACATATGCATGGTATATTTATTTTCTTCGTTTAGGAGGAACTTCTTCTAGTAGCCAGAATAATAATGTTGTCTATAAAAATGGTGATATTATCTTTAAAGATGATGGTAATAGTGTTTATGATGCAGACGCTAAAAGTATAGAAGATGCTAATATATCCGAAGTTCCTGCTTACAATTTTCAAGTAATAAATAATAGAGATACTAAAGGTACATATGAATTATATATTGAAGATCTACCGGTAAACGAAGTTGAAGATGGGTGTACAGAAGAGAGTTTATTAAAAAGAAGTGATTTAAAATATCAATTAACTTTAAATGGAAAAGTATTAAAAGAAGATTTTTTATCAAATATAAATGATAATATTTTAGATAAAAGAGAAATTGAAGTTAATACTACAAATTCTTATTCTTTAAAAGTGTATATTCATGATGGAGCAGTAGATTGGTTTTCAAAGCATTATCACTATAAAGTTGTATTAAAAAAATAAAGAGGGAAATTTATGAAACAATTTATTAAAAATTATTTAAATCTTATTGCTATGTCTATAACAGGTATGGTATTTGTGATAACAAGTTTCTATTTTATAATGAATTACTATCATAGTGACGAAGTAAAAAAAGTTATTTATATAAGTGAAAATGATTATAATTATAAAACTCAAAGAGATAAAATAAAAAAAATTAATGATAATTTAGTTAAATTTAAAAGTTTAAATGTTAAAAATAAAAATTATGCTTATTTAGAAAATCAGTTAGAAACTTGTTATAATGTAATGAAAGATACGGGAAGTTTATATAGTTTAGAACCTAATAAATATTATTCATCATATGATGTTTATAAGCTTGGTGGTAAATTTCAAAATAGTGTTTTAAATATTTGTTGGGCACTTCATTTAAGTTATCTAAAAGGTGATAATTTGCCAGATGAAGTTAAAGAAATTGGACCGTTTGTAACTGGCAATGTTAAAACCATTACTAATCGGACAAGAGATGCTTTAATGGAACTTCAGAATAATAGTAGTTACTTTTTTACAACTAATGTTACATCTTTAACCCTTAGAAATTATTTAGAAAGTGATTACCAAGCGATTGCTTCATCATATAATGATTTTGCTGATATTTTGCTTAATTTATCAGAAGTAATTAATGGAGGAAAATAAAATGTTAAAGATTTTAAATAAATTATTATTCCATTTAAAAAATATTCTTCTTCCAATTCTTTTAATGGTAACTATTTATATTGTAATGTTTATGTTTCAAAGATTGGAAAAAAATCCCTTTAATGGAGATTTTATGGAATTTATAAAAATAGTTTTTCCATTTGTTTTATTAATTATATTAAATATAATAAATTTAGTCTTTAAACAAAATACAATAGAAAATAATACTTATTATAATATTACATCTATTTTAGTAATGATTACGATTGGAATATTTTGCTATCGTGCTATATTCGATTCTAATATGATTTTTTGGCATAAATACGGTTATAAATTAAACTTTAATTACTTTTCAGATCAAATATCTTCAATTAAAGTAATGTTATACGGTTTATCATTAGCAAATATTATTCTTATGATTTCAAATTCTTTTAAAATAGAAGAAAATACAAAAGTGAATAAAAATAAAAATATAAAACATAATTATCATAGGTGATATTTATGTTTTCTTTTTTCTTTAAAATTATTGTTTCAATTTTAATTATTTTTACAACTTATTATTTCTTTCAAAAAAAAGAAATAAATATTTTAGAAATAATCGTTTTATTATTTTTATTTCAAATAATTAGTTATTCTTTGTACACAAATCAATCTTTATTAATTACTATTTTATCCTGTATTTTAATAATTACCATATATTATTTATATAACTTTTTATATCAAAAAGAAGTAAATGAAAAGCTTAATAAAATAGATAAAGTTTTTATAAATCGAGGTATCATTAACTTTAGTGAATTAATTAAAGATAATTATAGTTATGATAATTTATTAATGAATCTTAAAAAGAGAGGAATTAACAATCCAAGTGATGTTGATTATTGTATAAAAAAAGATAATGATTTAATCATATTTAAAAAAAATACTGTAAAGAATTATCCGATTAGTATAATTATTGATGGAAATATTTTAAAAGATAATCTATTTAGTATAAAAAAGAATTTAGAGTGGTTAAATCATAAATTAGAAGAAAATAACTTAACATTAGATAAAATAAATTATGCTTATTATAAGAATAAAGAAGTTTATTTTGTAACTAATTAAAAAATAAATGTAAAATATAGTCAAGATAAGTTAAATATAGAAACTTTTTTCTATATTTTTCTTTTTTAATGTGATAAAATTATGTTGGGTGTTAGTATGGATAGTATCTATAATATAACGTATCAAGATTTAGAAAAATATTTTATAAATATTAATGAAAAAAAATATAGAGCAAAGCAAGTCTTTGATTGGCTTTATATAAAAAGAATTAAAGATTTTGATAAAATGTCTAATATTAAAAAAGATATAATTGAGAAATTAAAAAAAGACTTTTATTTTGATTCTATTGATATTATAAAAAAAGAAAGTGATATTGATGTTTTTAAATATTTATTAAAATTACATGATGGAAAAACCATTGAAGCTGTTTTAATGGAACACGATTATGGGAATAGTTTATGTATTTCATCGGAAGTTGGTTGCAATATGAATTGTTCTTTTTGTGAATCAGGAAGAATAAAAAAACAAAGAGATGTAACATCATCTGAAATGATTCTTGAAATATTAAAGATTGAAGAAGATATTAATAAAAGAATTAGTCATGTTGTCGTGATGGGTATAGGAGAACCATTTGATAATTATTTAAATATCACGAAATTTATTGAAATAGTTAATCATCCATTAGGTATTGCTTTAGGTTCCCGTCATATAACTATATCAACATGTGGAATTGTACCTAAAATATATGAATTTTCAGAGTTTTTCTATCAAGTAAATTTAGCAATTAGTTTACATGCCCCAAATGACGAGTTGAGAAGTAAGTTAATGCCTATTAATAAAGTATATCCTTTAAAAGAACTAATGAAAAGTATTGATTATTATATAAAAAAAACAAAAAGAAGAGTAACATTCGAATACATAATGTTAGATAAAATAAATGATAGCTTAGATAATGCTAAAGAATTATGTCTACTTTTAAAAGGAAAGAATTGTTATGTAAATTTAATTCCTTATAATGAAACAGAAAATTTAGGATATAAGAGGAGTAGTAAAAAACAAATTTTAGAGTTTTATGATGTATTAAAGAAAAATAATTTAAACGTTACAATAAGACGAGAATTTGGAAAAAATATTAGTGCAGCATGTGGACAGTTAAAGTCTAGTAAGGAGATTGTATGAAAAGTTTTTATTTAACAGATGTTGGAAAAGTCAGAGATCATAATGAAGATAGTGTTATTATTTTAAAAAATCATAAAAATGAACATTTACTTGCCATTGCAGATGGAATGGGAGGACACAGAGCCGGTGAAGTTGCCTCAAGTCTTGCTATTAGTTATTTAAGTAAAAGATTTAATGAGACTTTTTATGGTTTAACTAAAAATGAAGCTATAAATTGGATTCATGATGTTGTTTTAGATATTAATAAAGAAATATTTAAATATGAAGAAGTTAATTCTGAGTGTATTGGAATGGGGACAACTTTAGTTATGGCAATTGTAACAAATGATTATATTTTATTCGGAAATGTTGGAGACTCAAGTGGTTTTGTTTTGAAAAATGATAAGTTACATAAAATAACTGTTGATCATTCTTTGGTTAATTTACTTCTTGAAGCTGGGGAAATTACCGAAGAAGAAGCACGTGACCACCCTAGAAAAAATGTTTTGATGAAGGCTCTTGGTGCCAGTGATGTTATTGAACCTGATGTATTTGATTGTGATAAAGATGTTACTTCGATATTTTTAGCAAGTGATGGTTTGACAAATTTATTAGATGCTAGTAAAATAGAAGATGTATTAAATAGCAAGATGGAAATTGAAGAAAAAATGGTTATGCTTATAGAAAAAGCAAATAATCTAGGAGGAACAGATAATATTTCTGTTGCTTACTTAGAAATAGAAGAAAAAGGATGTGGAGAGAGTGATAACGAAGGGGCAAAAAATTAATGAACGTTATGAAATAATCAAAAGCATTGGAGAAGGTGGAATGGCCAATGTTTATTTGGCACATGATATTATATTAGATAGGGATGTTGCAATTAAAATATTAAGAGGAGATTTAGCTGGAGATGAGAAATTTGTTAGAAGATTTCAAAGAGAAGCTCTTAGTGCATCTAGTTTATCTCATCCAAATATTGTAGAAATGTATGATGTTGGAGAAGATAACGGAACCTATTATATTGTGATGGAATATGTAGATGGAATTACTTTAAAACAATTAATTAAAAAAAGAGGTAGTATTTCTTTATCAGAAGCTATTGATATTATGTTACAAATTACGGATGGAATTAAAGAAGCACATGACTCTTATATCATTCATAGAGATTTAAAACCTCAAAATATATTAATTAAAGAAAATGGAGAAATTAAGATAACAGACTTTGGAATTGCTATGGCACTTAATAGTACTCAATTAACTCAAACTAATTCGGTAATGGGTAGTGTTCATTATTTACCACCAGAACAAGCAAGTGGAAAAGGGGCAACCATTAAAAGTGATATCTATTCAATGGGAATTTTATTCTATGAGTTATTAACTGGGAAACTTCCTTTTAGAGGAGAAAATGCTGTCGAAATTGCCCTTAAACATATGAAAAGTGAAATTCCAAGTGTAAGAGAACAAAATGATTCAATTCCTCAAAGTGTTGAAAATATTATTATAAGAGCAACTGCTAAAAATCCTAAAAATAGATATGAAACAGTTTCAGCAATGCATGATGATTTATTAACTTGTTTAAATGAAGATAGATTAAATGAAGGAAAATGTAAATTTTTATTTCCTGAACATGAAACCGATGGAGAAGAGAAAAAACCAACTTTATTAGAAGAAAAAGAAGAATTAACGCATGAATTAGATGATGATTTAGGTGAATTAAAAGAAGAAAAGAAAAATACCTGGATATGGATATTATCAGGAATATTTATTTTTGTTGTATTAATTTTAATTGGTGTTTTTGTTGTATATCCAATATTTTCAGAAGTACCAGATGTTGTGATTCCAAATGTATCTGGAATGACAGTTAATAAAGCTGATGAAACTTTAAAGAAAGCAGGATTTAAAGTTGCTCTTCAAGTAGAACAGGTTAGTGATGAAAAAATTCAAGCAGGACTTATTTCTAAAACATCGCCTTCCATTGGAAGAAAAGTAAAACGTGGAACTACAATTACCTTATATGAATCTCTTGGAAATACTATTTATGAAATAGAAGATTATACAGGAAAAAATTATATTGAAATAAAGACAATTCTTGAAACTAAATATGAACTTAATGTTGTTATTGAAAAAATAGATCCTGAAGAAGGAAAAGAATATGATAAACAGGAAATAATTAAACAAGATAGAGAAGTTGGAGAAAAAGTTGCTAAAGGAGATAAAATAACTTTATATATTCCAAATGTTGTAGATGAATATCCTAACTTTGTAGAAGAACAATGGACAATAGATGAGATTCAGAATTTCTGTGATGAATACGGAATAGTTGTAACCTTTGTTCCTAAACCAACTACCGAATACCAAGAAAACACAATTATTAGTCAAAGTAGAGCAGCTGAAACAACAATTGTAAAAGGAGCAACTTTAAAAATTGTTTATGCTGTAAAATATGAAGAAGAAAAGAAAGAAGAAACTAAAAAAGATGATACTAAAGAATCAGATACAACTGAATCAAAAGAAACTAAAGAAAGCGGTACAAATTAATGATTACCAAAGGACAAATTATTAAAAACATAAGTGATAGCTTCGATGTAGAAGTAGATAATGAAATTATAACTTGTAAATGTCGTGGTAAGATGCGACTTGAAAAACAAATTCCCTTAGTAGGGGATTTTGTTTTCATAGATAAAAATAAAAAAGTTATAGAAAATATTCTTAAAAGACAAAATGAAATTATAAGACCAAATGTTTCTAATATTACTCAAGGAATTATTGTTACAAGTTTTAAGCATCCTGATTTTAGTGCCAATTTATTAGATAAATTATTAGTAGAATTAGAAATTAATAAAATAAAACCAATTATTTGTATGACAAAGAAAGATTTAATAAAAAATAAAGATTATTTAGAAATAAAAAAGATATTAGATTATTATGAAAATTTAGGTTATACAATCTTATATAATACAGAAATTAACAAGGTAAAAAAAGTATTAGAAAATAATACAAGTGTTTTTATGGGTCAAACTGGGGCAGGAAAAAGTACACTTTTAAATAAATTATTTAAAGATTTAAATTTAAAAACAGGAGAAATTAGTCTTGCCTTAGGACGAGGACGTCATACAACAAGACATGTAGAAATTATCAAAAAAGATAATATTAAAGTATTAGATACTCCAGGTTTTTCTGCACTTACATTTGATAATATAAATAAAGAAAAAATAAGAGATGCATTTTTAGAATTTAAAAAGTATCCTTGTGTGTATCAAGACTGTATGCATATAAATGAATTAGAATGTAATGTCAAAAAAGCTGTTGAAAACAAAAAAATATTAAAAAGTAGATATGATAATTTTTGTAGTTTTATAAAAGATGCAAATGACAAGAGGTGGTAAAATGAAAATAGGAGCTTCATTCTTAGGAGCTAAAAATATTCCCAATGTTTTAAAAAAACTTAATGTTACTAATGTAGATTATATTCATATAGATGTTATGGATGGAAAATATGTTAAAAAGAAAATAATGCCTATTAATGAACTTATTAATATTCCATATTATACAAGAAAACGACTTGATGTACATTTAATGGTTTTAAAACCTTTAAAACTAATTGATGATTTAGCAACTCTTAATGTTGAATTTATTAATGTTCACTTAGATATTAAAGATAATTTAGATAAAGTAATTGAAAAATGTAAAAAATATGGTATTAAAGTAGGTATTGCTGTAAATCCTAATCAAGAAATAGAAAGTGTTTATCCTTATCTTGATAAAATTGATTTGGTTTTAGTTATGAGTGTGGTTCCAGGTCTTCCAGGACAGGAATTTATACCAGAGTCAATTCCTAAAATTAAAAAATTAAGAGAAGAAATAACTTCAAGAAATTTAAAAACTTTAATTAATGTAGATGGTGGAGTAAATTTTTTGAATGCTAAAGATTTATGTGATGCTGATATTTTAGTATCAGGTTCTACTATTTTAAAATCAGATGATTTTCAAGATACAATTACAAAACTTCGAAAATGTGCAACTAAGTAATGTATACTTTTGTAAATTTAAATAAAAAATTAAAAAAATTATTGTTAAACTAATAAAAATTTGATAACATTATCTTGATAATAAGGTAGGTGTTAAGATGAATAATAAAAAGAAAATAATACTTGGAAGTATAATAGGAGTTTTAATTGGAA
>ONSF01000066.1 GCA_900320425.1 uncultured Eubacteriales bacterium
ATAGAAATTATTTTCTAATTCTAAAACAATATCTAAATAATTTAAATTTCTATGGTAGTCTAAACTATTTTTTTGATTATTTATTTCGAGATTATATAAGTTATTATAAATAACTAAGATTTTATTTGAAATCATTAGTATTTTTTTAATAGATAATTTATACTCTAAAGTATTGTCTTCCATATTTTCCTCCAAAAAAAAGGGGACTGTCACCCCCTGAGTAACAGTCCATTTAAAAAGAATAAAAAGGGGTTGGCTAGTGTGATACTAGCGACCAATTCGCCTAAAGACCGAATTGGTGATTACTATATTAATCGATTAGGTTTAATTTGTCAAGAATTTTTGATAAGAATTTGACATAAAAAACGTTATAGCATATAATGTTAAAGACTTAACAAGAAAAATGATTATGAATGGAGGATGTATGTTTAAATTATTTAAAAATTTAGGAAAAAAAGAATGGTTATTTATGATAATATCAGTTGTTTTTATAGCAATCCAAGTACTGCTTGATTTAAGATTACCTGATTATATGTCAAACATTACAACTCTTGTTCAAACTAAAGGAAGTAGTAATGAAATATTAATAGAAGGCGCGAAAATGCTAGGATGTGCTTTTTTAAGTTTGGCAACTAGTATTATTGTTGGATATTTAGCAACTTTTATTGCTTCAAGTTTTGGACAAAAGATACGTGGAAAAGTATATCGTAAAGTATTAGATTTTAGTATGGAAGAAATTAAAGATTTTTCGGTATCTAGTTTAATTACTAGAACAACAAATGATGTTGGACAAGTTCAAATGTTAATTTCCTTTGGACTTCAAGCATTAATAAAAGCACCTATTATGGCAACTCTTGCAATTATTAAAATTGCAGGTAAAAATTTAACTTTTAGCAAATTAGTTTTTCTTGCTGTTTTGATTCTTTTAATTTTAATTGTTGTTATTATTTCTTTGGTACTTCCAAAGTTTAAAATAATTCAAAAATTAACCGATAATTTAAATCGAATTACTAGAGAAAATCTAACAGGAATTAGAGTTATTCGTGCTTTTAATGCAGAGACTTATCAAAAAAATAAGTTTAATGAAGCTAATTCCAATTTAACAAATACAATAGTTTATGTTCAAAAAATTATGGGAGTAATGTCTCCTGCTATGACTCTTGTTACATCAAGCTTAACCCTTGCAATATATGTTTTAGGAGCAACATTAATTAGTCGTGCGAATATGATGGATAAAATTACTATATTTTCTGATATGGTAGTATTTACATCTTATGCTATGCAAGTAATTATGTCTTTTATGATGTTAGTAATGATATTCTTAATTTATCCGAGAGCAAGTGTATCTGGAAAAAGAATTCTTGAAGTATTAGAAAGAGTTAATAAAATTCAAAACGGGACCAAAAAGGTTGGAAAAGAAAAAGGAACCATTGAATTTAGAAAAGTATCTTTTAAGTATCCTGATGCAGAAAGTTATATGATAAGAAATATTAGTTTTAAAGCACGTCCTGGTGAAACAATTGCTTTTATTGGAGGAACCGGATCAGGAAAAAGTACTCTTGTTAATTTAATTCCAAGATTTTATGATGCAACTTTCGGTGACGTTTTAGTTGATGGAGTTAATGTAAAAGAATATGATTTAAATAGTTTACATGAAAAAATTGGATATGTCTCACAAAAAGCGATAATGTTTTCTGGAAGCATTAGACGAAATGTATCTTATGGAGATGAGGATAGAATTACTGATGATACGATTTTAAAAGCAATTGAAATAAGTCAAGCTAAAGATTTTGTTTTAAAAATGGACGAGGGAATTGATTCACATATTGCCAGAGGAGGAACAAATGTATCCGGTGGTCAAAAACAAAGGTTATCTATAGCAAGAGCCATTGCTCACAAGCCAGAAATTTATATTTTTGATGATACTTTTTCAGCTCTTGACTATGAAACCGATTATAAACTTAGATGTGAATTAAAGAAAAATACTAAAAATGCAACAACAATAATTGTTGCTAGTCGAATTGGAACCATTCTAGATGCCGATAAAATTGTTGTCTTGGAACATGGTGAAATGGTTGGAATAGGAACACATAAGGAATTACTTAAAAATTGTAAAGTATATCAAGAAATTGCTAAAAGTCAATTAAGTGAGGAGGAATTATAATGGGACCTAGGGGAAGAAGAAATATCGAAAAACCTAAAAATTTTAAACAAGCAATAAAAAATTTGTTTTTTGTTTTAAAACCATTTAGAGGATGGATTGTTATTTCAATTATTTTAGCTTTTGTTGCTTCTATTATTTCAATATTAGGTCCAGATAAAATAAAAGAAATTACTAATTTAATTGTTTTAGGATTAAGTGGTGAAATTAATATTAATAAAATAAAAGAAATTGCTCTTTATTTAATTTGTTTATATTTAATTGGAGCACTTTCTAATTATTTTGTAAATTTTATTATGGCAACAATAACGAATCGTTTTTCTAAAACCTTAAGAAGTCAAATTAGTGAAAAAATTAATAAACTTCCTTTAAAATATTTTGATAATAATTCTTATGGAGAAATTTTATCGTGTGTTACCAATGATGTAGATACAATGAGTGGTATGATTCAACAAAGTATTGGAACATTTGTAAGTAGTATAACACTTTTCATTGGTTCAATTTTCATGATGTTTAAAACAAATTATATTTTAGCTTTTGTATCAATTGGGGCAAGTTTAATTGGATTTTTATTTATGATGGTTGTTCTTATTAAAAGTCAAAAATACTTTCAAAAATTTCAAGATGAACTTGGGTCTTTAAATGGACATATTGAAGAGACTTACACTGCACACAATATTATAAAAGTTTATAATGGATACGAAGAAGAAGTAGAAACTTTTGACTCTATCAATAATGAAATGTTTGAAAGTGCCTTAAAAAGTCATTTCTTTTCGGGACTTATGCATCCATTTATGGGATTTATTGGTAATCTTTCATATGTGCTTGTTTGTGTAGTAGGTTCTTACTTAGCAATAAATGGAACAATTGATTTTGGAGTAATTGTTGCTTTTACAATATATGCAAGACTTTTTTCTCAACCATTATCGCAAATTGCCCAAGTTGCATCTTCATTTCAAAGTGCCGGTGCAGCAAGTGAAAGGGTATTTGAATTCTTAGAAGTTGAAGAAATGCAAGATGAACATGGTATTAAAACTCATCTTGATAAAAATGATGTAAAAGGAGAAATTGTTTTTCAACATGTAAAATTTGGATATGATGAAAAAACTATTATTAAGGATTTTTCAAGCCGGGCTCATCCTGGTGATAAAATTGCTATTGTTGGGCCAACTGGTGCAGGAAAAACAACTTTAGTGAACTTATTAATGAAATTTTATAATATAACTGATGGAGATATATTAATTGATGGAGTTAGTATAAAAAATTTAACTCGTGAAAATATTCATGATTTATTTATTATGGTTTTACAAGATACGTGGGTTTTTGAAGGTAGTATAAAAGAAAATATTTCTTATAATAAAGAAGTAAAATTTTCTAAAATTAAAGAAATTTGTCAAAAGATAGGACTTGATCATACCATTGAAACTTTAAGTCAAGGATATGATACTATATTAAATGATACGGAAACTTTATCGGCTGGTGAAAAACAATTATTAACGATTGCTAGAGGTATGATTAAAGATTCTCCATTCTTAATTTTAGATGAAGCAACTTCTAGTGTTGATACAAGAACGGAAGAACTTGTAAGCCTTGCAATGGATTCTTTATGTGAAGGAAGAACGTCATTTATTATTGCTCATCGATTATCTACTATTAAAAATGCTGATTTAATTTTAGTTTTAAATGATGGAAATATTGTTGAACAAGGAACTCATGAAGAATTATTAGAAAAAAATGGTTTTTATGCTAATCTATATAATTCTCAATTTCAAAAAATAAATTAAAAATAATAAGATTTATCTTGTTATTTTCTTTCTATATTTATATAATAAAACAAGAAACGAGGTTGTAATAATATGAAAATTAAATACAATTTATTAAAAACTGAAAAAAATACTGATGCAAGACTTGGTACCATTGAAACTAATTATGGAACTTATTCAACTCCTATGTTTATGCCAGTTGGAACTCGTGCTAGTGTTAAGGGAGTTAGTCCTAAAGAATTAAAAGAAATAAATTCTGGGATTATTCTTGCTAATACCTATCATTTATGGCTTCGTCCAGGTGAGGATTTAATAGATAGTGCAGGTGGACTTCATAAGTTTATGTCATGGAATGGACCAATTTTAACTGATTCAGGAGGATTTCAAGTGTTTTCACTTGCTAGAAGAAAAGATATTACTGAAAGTGGTGTAAAATTTAAAAGTCATATTGATGGGACTCCTTTATTTTTAACACCTGAAAAATCAATTGAAATTCAAAATAAGTTAGATAGTGATATAGCAATGTCATTTGATGAGTGTATTCCATATCCAGCAGAGTATGAATATGTAAAAAAATCGGTTGAAAGAACTCTTAGATGGGCTAAAAGAGGTAAAGATGTATTTAATAACAAAAGACAATCTTTATTTGGAATTGTTCAAGGAGGAGAATATGAAGATTTAAGAAAATACTGCTCGGAAGAACTTGTTAAAATGAATTTTGATGGATACTCAATTGGAGGAACTAGTGTTGGTGAAAATAAAGAAACTATGTATAAAATGGTAGAATATTCCACAAAATACTTACCTCATGATAAAGTTCGATATTTAATGGGAGTAGGAGATCCAATTGATATTATTGAAGGAGTCATAAGAGGAGTAGATATTTTTGATTGTGTTTTGCCAACTAGAATTGCAAGACATGGAAATGCTTTTACAAGATATGGGAAAATAAATTTAAAAAATGCAAAATATAAAAGTGATTTTACTCCAATAGATGAGTCATGTGATTGTTATGCTTGTAAAAACTTTACAAAAGCTTATATTAGACATTTAGTAAGTGTAGATGAAATGTTAGGACTTTCTCTTCTGTCTATTCATAATTTAAGATTTTTAATAAGACTTACGGAAGATTTAAGAGAATGTATAAAAAATGATAATATCTTAGAATATCGTGAAGAGTTTATTAAAGATTATTATCATGGAGAAGATTATTTAAATAAAAAAACAACTGGACAGAAGAATTAGAGGTGAAATATGGATCAATATATAGAATTAATTGAGAATAAAAAATATAATAATTTATCAAATATTAGCTTTATAAGTGAACTAGTAGAAAAAAAATATCAAGATAAATATTTAATAGAATATTTGTTAGAACAAGGAATTCATAGTGAAAAAATGGATATTTATTTAAAGTATCATGAAAGTTTTTTACCATTTTATTTAAAATATAATATCTTAAAACCTATTCTAAATTGTTCTTTAAAAGTTTTATTTCAAAAAATTAATGGTAATCTTTATTTTGATTTAATTTTAGATAAATTAAATGATAAGGACAAAATTGAATTATATTATAACATCAGAAAATCAAGCTATAATGATTTTCATCATAAAGAAAGAGAAATTATTGATATTTATTTAAGACATGGTATTATTTTACCAATTATGTTTGTTACAACTAAGTTAGATATAAAAGATGAGGTTTTCTTCGAAGATAATTTAATTTTAGAGTTTAAAGAAGTATTTAAAGATACAGATACTAATTTATTAAATTTTATTGTTAATGAATTAAAAAGAAGTTTTTTAACAAATCAGATTAGAACTAAAAAAGATATAAAAAAATTAATTGATTTTAAAAAGAATAATCCTAACTTTATTTTTAAAGACTCTAAAACTTTAGAAGGAAGCTTTGATTTAGCTGCATTAACTCTTGGAGCAAACACTAAAGACCCTTTAGTGTTTAATCATGAACTAAGTCACTTATTATATCAAGGAGTTGAAAACAAAGAACTTATCGATTCTTATGAAGAAATAAGAAAAAAAATTGATACGAATGAATATTTTCTTCTAATAAAAAAGAAGATGATAGTATTTCATGAAAAATTTCTTGAATTAAATAATACTTTAGATAAATTATATGATAATAAAATAATCGAGTTTTATGGAAGCCTTGAAAAATATATTGAAAAAATATACATAGATATGAAAGAAAATACTCCTGAATATTTAGAAATAAAGGATATAGAAACAGGTAATACTTCTGTCCCATTTATTACCGATGTAAATTTAAAAGATATTGCATTAACTTTTATTGAAAGTGAAAAAAAAGAATTTATTTTTAAAGAAACAAGAAGAATTTTTTCTCCTTATTTAATGATGGAAAATTTAGTAGATTCAATATTAAAAGGAAAATTATTTGATGATATTAGTTTTCATTGTTTATCGGGACATAGTTC
This sequence comes from uncultured Eubacteriales bacterium, assembly GCA_900320425.1. GTDB lineage: Bacteria > Bacillota_I > Bacilli_A > RF39 > UBA660 > RUG591. The sequence goes on from ONSF01000066.1 coordinate 6,381, forward strand.
TTTGTATTTTGAAAAAGAACCTACTAATTCTTTTGATGAATGTTTAGCAAATTATGATGCAATTAAAAAGTCAAATGATGGATCTAAGATAATAAAAGAATTAAAAAATATAGTAGGGGATGAAATTATTATATTTTTAGATCAATATATAGAAAAGAATCGAGAGGTAAAGCATGGAAAAAGATAGAGAATATTTAGTACTTGAAACAATGTATAAAAAACTATTTTCTAATAATCAAGATATTTTTCCTTATGAATGGTATAATGTAGGAGAATATGGACTTAAGAAAAAAATATTAAGAGAATGTTTAGAAAATAATATTTTAATTATAGATAGTAGTTATTATTATGATTTTCGACATATTGCTTTAAATAGTTAGGAGGAATTATGGAAGTAATTCGGGATATAGAACAATACAAAAATGTTTTAAAAAGTGAAATAGAAAATGATAATCTAGTGATATTTCCAACGGAAACGGTATATGGAATTGGTGCTAATGCTTTAAGTAGTAATGCTGTAAATAAAATATTTGAAGTAAAAACAAGAGCAAGAAATAATCCTTTAATTATTCATTTAAAAAGTGTAAATGAAATAGAAAAGTGTGCAATTATTGAAAATAAAATTGAAAAAAAACTTATTGATACTTTTATGCCAGGTCCAATTACTATTGTTTTAAAAAAGAAAGATTGTATTCCGGATTCAGTTACAGCAGGACTTGATACCGTTGGAGTAAGAGTACCAATAAATTCTATTGCCAATCGCTTTTTAGAAATAGTAGATGTTCCAATAGCAGCTCCAAGTGCTAATATATCAAGCCGTCCATCAGGAACAAAAGTTTCTGATATAAAGAAAGAATTTGATGATAAAGTTAATTATATAATAGATGGAGGGGAGTCAAAAATAGGACTTGAATCAACTGTTGTAAAAGTAATTAATAATATTCCAACTATTTTAAGACCAGGTTTTATAACTAAAGAAATGATTGAAAAAGTAGTAGGTTCTTGTAATGTATCTCCTCATGTTTTAAAAGAAGTAGATTCAAGTAGTAAAGTAGAAAGTCCAGGAATGTTATATAGACATTATGCCCCAAGTACTAAATGTTTATTAATATATAGTAAAGATATTAATTTATTAAAACAAGAAATAAAAAAACATTTAACAAATAAAACTATAATACTTGGAAGTAATAATTTAAAAGATATTAACTGTTATAAATTTATTAACTATGGTAATTCTTTAGAAAGTATATCTCACAACTTATTTTCTTTATTAAGACTATGTGATTCTTATAAAGCAGATTTAATAATAATAGAAGGAGTAGATAAAGTTGGTTTAGGTCTTGCTATTATGAATAGACTTATTAGAACTTCTAACTTTAATTATATAGAATTATGAAAATAAAAAAATATAAAAAAGTAGGTAAAAATAAATATAAAGTAATACTCGAAAATGAAGAAGAATTAGTATTATATGAAGATATTATTTTAAAGCAAGAATTATTATTAAAAAGGGAAATAGAAGATATAAAACAAATTGAAAAAGACAATAATCAATATGAATTATATGATAAAGTTATATCTTTAATCAGTAAAAGAATTCGTTGTGAGAAAGAAATAAGAAATTATTTAAAAAAATATACCAATGATTTAGAAGAAATTGAAAATATTATAAAAAAATTATATGAAGATGGATTATTAAATAAGGAATTATTCATGAAAAGTTATCTTCATGATAAAATGAGTTTTACAAATGATGGACCTCTTAAAATTAAAAAGAATCTTATAGATTTTGGATTTAATAATTTTGAAATAGAAGATTTGCTTATTGAATTTAATCAAGATTTACAAAAAGAAAAAATCAAAAAATATATTGAAAAAAATTTAAAAAGTAATAAGAAAAGTTTATATATTTTTAAACAAAAGATGCTACTTAATTTAATTAATTTAGGTTATGAAAAAGACGATATTATAAAGCTTTTAGATAAAGTTAATATAGAAGAAGAAAATTTAAAAGAAAAAGAAATCGAAAAAATAAAGAAAAAATATTCTAAGAAATATGAAGGAATTGATCTTGATAGAATTATAAAACAAAAATTATACGAAAAAGGATTTCGAGAATGAGTTTTTATCAAATATAAATATAAAATTTTTAAAACTTGCTTCTACTTTATTTTTGATGTATAATAAAACATGAAATGGGGAGATATTAGCATGAATAATAAAGTAGTTAGAGCAACACATAATAAAAAGAAAAACGATCAATCGAGTTTTCAATATCAAGATTATTTATTAGAAAGAATATCTTTAGACTTTAAAAGAATAGAAAAATCAAATTTAGAAAGTGAATTAAAAAAAATAAATGAAGAAAAATTGTTAGATATTGCTTTTTCTTATGTCGAAAGACAATTAGAAATTAATTATGAAGAAAAGAATCATCTTAGAAGAAAAAAAAATATTGATGAATTAAAAACAAATGTATCATTAAAATTAAATGAAATAGAAAAAGAATTTCAACAACAAGATGCAAGAATAATAAGAGAAGAATTTTTTCATCTTCAAGATGAAATAAAAAAATGTAAATTTTTGTAAAATATAAAAGTTTTGAAAATAAGAAATTCAAAACTTTTTTTTTTAGAATTTTAATATTCTCTTAAATAAAACTAGTATTTTTTCTTAAAAAAAAGTTTAATTTTATTATTTAAAAAAAAATACAAGTTTTGACAAAGTTTATTGTTCTTTGTTATAGTTAGTAATGTTCTTTTTTGAACAATTGGATTAAAGGAATATAAAGAATAATTTTATTTCTCTACTCTATACCTTTATTTAATTCACTTCTTATAAATTTATATTTCTTTAATCCTAAATTTAAAAATGTTTGTAAATCATCTTTATTAAGAAAGTTCTTTTTGGTAAAATTTTTATAGGAGGAAAGTATGGTAATAGAAGTATTAGTTGAATTATCAAATCGAAATATTGATAAAGTATTTAGTTATAAAGTACCAATTGAACTTGAAAAAGAAATTAAAATTGGGGTTCGAGTTTTAGTTCCTTTTGCCTCAATGAAACTTTTTGGATTTGTTATGAATATTAAAAATAAAGAAGATAATATTGAATTAAAAGAAATATTAGAAGTAATAGATTCTGATATTATTTTAACTAAAGAATTACTTCTTCTAGGAAAGGTTTTAAAAGAAAAAACTTTATCTACTTTAATATCTTGTTACCAAGTTATGCTTCCTAATGGATATAAAGCAAATCATAAAAAGAAAATTAATATTAAGTATGAAACTTATGTATCACTTGATTATGAATTATTAAAAAACATAAAATTAACAGATAAGCAACAAGAAGTTATAAATTATATAAATACAAGAAAAAATGTTACCTATCATAGTCTTTTAAAAATTAATTCTAGTGTTTTAACTTTAGTAAAAAAAGGAATTGTAAAAAAGGAAAAAGTTGAAGTATATAGATTACATCAAGAATATGAATTGAAAGAAAAATATCCTTTAACAAGTTTACAAGAAAGTGTTGTATCGAAAGTAGAAATGGACTGTTATAATCCCTATTTATTATATGGAGTAACAGGAAGTGGTAAAACAGAAGTTTATATGGAATTAATTGAAAAAAATATAAAAAATGGAAAGAGTTCTATTGTTTTAATTCCTGAAATTAGTTTAACTCCTCAGATGGTTCGAAGATTTAAAGAAAGATTTAAAGAGAAAATTGCCATTTTTCATTCAGGATTAAGTGATTCTGAGAAGTATGATGAGTACAGAAAAATAAAAAATGAAAATATAGAAATTGTAATTGGTGCTAGAAGTGCTATTTTTGCACCTCTATCTAATCTTGGAATTATTATTGTTGATGAAGAGCATTCTGGATCTTATAAACAAGAAAATATGCCGAGGTATGATGCTATTGAAGTTGCTAAATGGAGGGGAGAATATCATAGATGTCCGGTAATACTAGGATCTGCAACACCAACTCTTGAGTCCTTTGCAAGAGCAAGAAAAAGAGTTTATAAATTATTAGTTTTAGATAAAAGAGTAAATAATAGATCATTACCAAAGGTAGAGATTGTTGATTTAATGAGAACTAAAAAGAAAAGTAAATTTATTTCAGAAACATTATATACTAAAATGGAAAGAGTTTTAAAAAGAGGAGAACAAGTTATTTTATTTTTGAATAAAAGAGGATATTCTACGACCATTTTTTGTTCTAACTGTGGAAAGACTTTTTCTTGTCCTAACTGTGATATTACCTTAACCTATCATAAATCAAGTGGTATGATGAGGTGTCATTATTGTGGGTATGCTGAGGGTAAGCCACAGATTTGTCCAAGTTGTAAAAAGGATTCTTTAGAAGGAAGTGGATACGGAACTGAACAAGTTGAAGAGGAATTAAAAACAATGCTTCCTGATTATAAAACTATTCGAATGGATTTTGATACAACCAGTAAAAAAGGAAGTCATGAACAAATTATAAATGATTTTAGAGAAAAAAAGTATTCTATTTTAGTAGGTACTCAAATGATTGCAAAAGGACTTGATTTTCCAGATGTTACTTTAGTTGGTGTAATAAATGCTGATAATAGTTTAAATATTCCTGATTTTAGAAGTAGCGAAACAACTTTTGATTTATTAAATCAAGTAAGTGGTAGGAGTGGAAGAGGAGAAAAAAGTGGCGAGGTTGTTATTCAAACATATAATCCTAATCATTATGCAATTGTTTTAGCGAAAGAAAATAATTATTTAGGATTCTTTGAAGCTGAAATGAAAAATCGAAAATTACTAGGATATCCACCATATTTTTATATGGTATTAATAAGAATAAAAGGAAAAGATTATAATATAGTAAGTATGGAATCTAAAAAAATTAAAGAGTATTTATTATCAAGATTAAAGATATCAATATTAGGACCTAGTGTTGGAAATCCTTTTCGAATTAATTCTATATATCGATTTCAAATTCTTTTGAAATATAAAAATGAAGATAATTTATATATGGTTTTAGAAAATTTACTTGAACATTATAAAACAAATACTAAAATTAGTATTGATATTGATTTTAATCCACGAAGTTTTTAAAATAAGTTGGGTTAATGGTTGACAAATAAACAGTTTTAGTGTATAATACAAGGCATCATAATTATTAAGGGGGAGATTATATGAAAAAATTATGTGTTTATATGTTAGCTTTATTAGGACTTATAAGCTGTTTTGGACTAGTAAATGTTAATGCTAAAAGTGCACCAAGTTCAATTACAATGAAATCAAAGTCTAGTTTGTATTATTTTACAGAAAAGAAGGGTACAGACTATATTAGTGGTTATAACTTTTATCGTAAAGAGTTAACTGATGGAACCTTAGGATATTGTGTAAGTAATATTAATACCTCTGTTCCAGCTGGAAAAACTTTGAAGTTAAAAGGTGAGATAACTGATAAAGGATTGGATTATATTATAAAAAATGGTTATCCAAATAAATCATTTACAAAGGATGAAAAGAAAGATTATTACATTACTCAATCAGCCATTTGGGAATATTATGATGAAACAAGAGGAAGTAATAACTGGAAAAGTACTAAATTTGATAGTAATTCAACAGGAATGAAAGCTTATGTTTATACTTTAGTACAAGGTGCTAAAAAAGCAAATAAGGCTAGTGAAGTAGTTTCATCTGTAAACATTTCCATTGGAGATACTAATATGGATTTATCAAGCGATAGAACTTATTTTGTATCAAAAGTTATAAATGTTGAAATGAAAAATACCAAAGATACTTATACAGTAGTGTTAACAAATGCACCAAGTGGTACAATTGTTAAAAATGTAACAGGAGAAGTAAAAACAACTTTTAATAAAGGAGAAGGATTTGTTGTTTATGTTCCAACATCAAGTGTTACAACTGAAACAGGAAGTGTTAGTATATCAGTAAAAACTAAAGGAGTTACATATAATACATATAGTTATACTATTGGTGGAAGTTATCAAGATATAGCACCAGTTACAATATATGAAAAGACAAAGTCTATAACAAGTAATTTAATTACATTAAATTTTGTGAAAAAAACTACAAAAGTAAAAATTAGTAAACAAGATATAACTTCGAAAGCTGAACTTCCAGGAGCAAAACTTGAAATTCTAGATGCTAATAAAATTGTAGTTAGAAGTTGGACTTCATCAACTACACCATATTATATTGAAGGTCTTCCAGAAGGAACTTATACGTTAAGAGAAACAACAGCACCAGCTGGATACGAATTAAGTCAAGAAACAATTAATTTTACTTTAACTGCCAATGGAATAGAAAGTACTGTTGTTATGTATAATGCACCTGAAAATGCACCAACAAAATATAAAATTAGTAAACAAGATATAACTTCAAAAGCTGAACTTCCAGGAGCAAAACTTGAAATTCGTGATAAAAATAATATAGTTGTAGATAGTTGGACATCAGGAAATACTCCACATTATGTTTCTAATTTAGGAGTTGGAACATATACATTAACAGAAACAATAGCACCAGATGGATATACATTAAGTCAAGAGACTATTACTTTTACAGTTCAAAAAGATGGTAAAGTAGAGACAATTATTATGTATAATGCACCTGAAAATGCACCAACAAAATATAAAATTAGTAAACAAGATATAACTTCAAAAGAAGAACTTCCAGGAGCAAAACTTGAAATTCGTGATAAAAATAATATAGTTGTAGATAGTTGGACATCAGGAAATACACCACATTATGTTACAAATCTTAAAGTTGGAACATATACATTAACAGAAACAATAGCACCAGCTGGATATACATTAAGTAAAGAAACCATTACTTTTACGGTTCAAAAGGATGGTAAAGTAAAAACCGTTGTTATGTATAATGCAAAAGAAACAACAAAAGTAAAGATTAGTAAACAAGATATAACTTCAAAAGAGGAATTACCTGGAGCAACTTTAGTTATTAAAGATAAAAATGGTAAAGAAGTGGCAAGTTGGGTATCTGAAAGTACTCCACATTATATCGAAGGATTAAATCCTGGAGAATATACATTAACAGAAACCATTGCACCAAAAGG